>JAVQWE010000438.1:0-2915 GCA_033579175.1 Phycisphaerales bacterium
CACGTTGGTCTTGGCAACCAGCGTCACCCTGCGGCGGCGGTGTTGCCGGGCGTACTCGAAGGCATAGCGGATCGTCCTTTCCACCCCATGGCGCGTGGCGACTTCAATCTGATTGGCCACCTCGTGTTGCGTTCCCTTGTACAGGAAACCGCCCTGCTGGCAGTACAGGCCTTCGGTGTTCTCCCGGACAATCACCATGTCGATCTGCGTGGACTTGATCGGGCTGGGCACCCCCGGCATCAGCCGCGTGGGCCGGAGATTGATGTATTGATCCAGCTCAAAGCGCATTTTCAGCAGGATATCCGTCTCGATCAGCCCCTGAGGAATCTGCTGGACACCGCGGGGATCGGCCCCCACCGCGCCAAACAGAATCGCATCGTGGGCCGCCAGCTCTTTCAGCGCCGAATCCGGCAGCGTGACGCCGGTCTTCAGATAGTGTTCTGCGCCGAAGGGGTATTCTGTGATCTGAAACCTGAATTGGAACTTCCCGGCAACCACCTCCAGAAGCTTCAGACCCTCGGCCACAACTTCCTTCCCGATGAAGTCTCCCGGCATGACTGCGATTCTCATGCCGCTGAGTGTATCGCCTGCCTCGACGGAGTTCGACGTCCGTGACAGTCAATCGCGATCAAGGCTCGCGGATGATCCGCGCCCGCAATCGCCCGGACGTCTCTAAAGCTCCCACCCTCAGCCACGGAAAGGACTCCGCTTTTGCCCGATGCCGGTGGCGGCAGATTGGGCAATGGAGTGCAGGCTGACCGGGGCCGGCCCGGTGACCACCGGGGGTGGCGGCGGCGGGGGAATTGCCGGTGTGGTGGGCATGGGGGCCGCTTTGCGAACGCCCGTGTCCATGCGTCGGGCTTCTTCGTACATGGCAAGCATCTGCGGCAGGACGGCCTCCAGGCTGTATTTTTCGCAGATCATCTGCTCGGCGGCGCGGCCGAGGGGTCGGAACTCGTCGGGGTTCTCCAGGACGCGAACGGCCTTTTCGGCAAACTCTTCGGGACTGAAGAAGTCGGCCAAAAGGCCGTTTTCGCCGTCGCGGATCATCTCCCGCACCGGGGCCGTGTTGCTGGCCAGCACGGTGGCGCCGCAACTGAGAGCGTCCATCAGGCTCCAGCTCAGGACGAAGGGAACGGTGAGGTAGATGTGCAGATCGGTCATGGCCAGCAGACGCGCCAGCTCACGGGGGTCTTGGCGTCCGACAAACACAATGTTGCTCAGGTCGATGGGCTGCTCGCGCGCGATGGTCCAATCCCGGAAGCTCTTGTAACCGTTCAGATACTGCTCATCACCCCCGTAGGCGATGCGGTCGGTTCCGACGACGATGACTTTCACCTTCTTGTATCGCTGCGTGATGAACTTGGCCGCCCGAAGGAAGATGTCGAACCCCCGCATGGATTCAAATCCCCGGGAACAATAACTGATGATCCGGTAGTCCGACGGCACCTGCACACCGCACACAACCCGGTCGCCGCGTTGTGCCACCGGCGGGCGAAGGGCTTCCTCGTGCCCGTGGTAGATGGCACGGTCCACCCCGTCGAAGATGACCCTCAGCTTCGAATGGTAATTTGCCGGAAACTTGCTGAACTGGAACCGCGTGGGGGTATAACCCAGCTGACAGTTCTGTAAGTCCAGCAGTATCATGGCGTTACGACAATAACTGCGAAGGTATTTCACCTCCGGCACCTGCCAGCCAAGGTCCCGGCGGAAATCCATGTCGCTTTCCGGATCGTGGGGCACGTAGTAGTACTCAAAAAAGTTGATCACGGGCACTTCCGGATACAGCTCGCGCAGGAACAGCGTGCTGCCGAAGCCGCTGTGGCCGACGATCAGGTCCGGTCGGATGTCCGGCCGTTTCTTCAAGGCCTGATACACGGCGTCGCAATGCCACACCGTGTTCTCAAACGTGCGGGAACAGAAGTGGTTCTGCCGGGTTGCCCCCCCTTGAACCTTGTACTGAATCTTGTCGATGCCACCGACGTTCCCTCCCGGGGTTTCCGAAACGTAGGTGCATTTCCAGCCCAGTTTCTTCACCAGGTGGTGCGCAATGTGCCCGAACTGAGCCGGAAAGTTCTGATGAACGTACAGAACGTGCATGGGTCGATGATAGCAAAGGGGCCGGATCGCTCCAGCCACCCGGCTCTGGACGGCCGGGACGGCGTCGAACCCCGGGGGTCCGATGCCCCGAAGGCTCGGTCTGGTAAGACAGGAAAACTGCGGCGAGTTGGAAGACCCGGCGGGCGGGCGAACCCGCATCCGCACAAAGACGCTCCACGAACGTATCAAAGAATGAGCCAGCAGGTCGCCTCGTTTCCGAGCGGTCTTATCGGACGAGGTCCCGCGGCCGATAGTTTCGCGGTCCGTCGATTCACACTGCGTGTCCGGCAAATACTGCGCGACTGGCCTCAAGCGGTACTCCAACCGGTCGATAGAAACAGTGTCAACCGCACTGTTCGCCGTTGACGGGAGAAACTGCTATGAACGCCACCAAGGTCAAAGACGTGCTCACCACCGGCGAAGTTGCCAAGATCTGCAACGTCGCGCCGCGCACCGTGAGTAAGTGGTTCGATTCCGGCGCCCTGCATGGCTATCGCATCCCCGGCAGCAAGGACCGCCGCATCCCCCTGAATCAGTTGATCCGCTTCATGAAGCAGCATGGCATGCCGCTCAACGGTCTGATGACCGGCCAGACGCGTATCCTGATCGTGGATGACGAACGTGAGCTTGTTGAGGTCCTTGAGAAAATCCTCGAAAGCGAAGCCAAATACGAAGTCGAGGTCGCCCGTGGCGGATTTGCCGCCGGCGCCGCCGCCGAAAAGTTCCGGCCGCATGTCATCCTGCTGAACATGCACCTGAAGGACATCGACGGCAAAGAGGTTGCCAGGTTTGTCAAGAGCAACCCCGACCTGCAG
>JAVQWE010000439.1:0-2915 GCA_033579175.1 Phycisphaerales bacterium
CGGAGTCAGACGCAGGGCGTGCGGTCCATGCTCCCCACCGCCGCGCAGAGGCTTCAATTTCTCGACCGCCCCGAACGTATCGTTCTCCGCATCGTACTTGATCCGGTACAGCCCACTCCCGGGCCCACCATTGCAGCAGACATACAACGAGCCGAACGCGAACAGAAGCCCCTGCGCCGCCGTGATCTTCACCGGGAGCTTCTCGACCTTGGTCTCCCCGCCCGCGCCCACCGGCGGCGGCGTGATCCGGTACAATCCCTTGTCCCCCTGATCGCTGGCAATGAGCCGCCCTTTCGGATCGACGGTCAGGCACACCCAAGAACCGAAGCGCTCGCGCGGAACGGTGTAAATCTTTTCCACCTGAAAACCGGGAAGGACCTGAAAGGCGCCGGGATCTGCATTGGCCTTCGCACCTTTGACGTGGGCCGGCAGCACCATCACCCGCTGCGCATCCTGCACAGTGTCGGCAGCCGAGGCCCACAGGCTGAACACGAAGCCAATCATCCCGCTCAAAAACCATCGGCTGGGAGACACACACTGGAAACGCGTCATAAACGAAATCCGAACGAGGTAACAGAGTCGTCAGAGCGACAGGTACGCGAATGAGGCGCCCAAGCTCGGCACGGCCGGTAACAGCGGCACCGCTTCGAGTGCCCGGATCCAGGTCAGGCCAACAAAGCTTTGACTACGGTCCCATGCACGTCCGTCAATCGGTAGTCCCGTCCCTGGAAGCGGAACGTCAGGCGGGTGTGGTCGAAGCCGAGGAGGTACAAGATGGTCGCTTGGAGATCGTGGACATGGACTCTGTCGCGTGCCACGGAGAAGCCGAGATCGTCGGATTCGCCATGCGTGTAACCTCCTTTGACCCCCCCCCCGGCCAGAACCAGGGAATAACAATCGGGGTAATGGTCGCGGCCAAGGATGCTGCCGCCGGAGGTCCGCCCTTCGCGGAACGGCGTCCGACCGAATTCTCCGCCCAGAATCAGCAGGGTCGTGTCGAACAAACCCAGACGCTTCAAGTCCTTGATCAACGCGGCCACAGGCTGGCTCATGGTTCGAGCCTTGGCCGTCAGTCCATCACGGATGTCTTCGCTCGGCCCGGTTCCGTGGAAATCCCAGCCCCAGTCGAATAACTGCACGTAGCGGACCCCGTTTTCGACCAGCCGCCGAGCCAGGAGGCAGTTATTGGCGAAGGACGCACCGCCTGGATTCGCCCCGTACAGTTCCAGGATCTTCTTGTCTTCGCGGGAGATGTCCATGACTTCCGGAACGGACATCTGCATCCGGAACGCCAGTTCGTATTGCTCGATTCGCGTAATGGTTTCAGGATGACCGAGGTCCCGGGCCTGCAACTCGTTCAAGTCGCGCAGAGCATCGAGGCTTTTCCGGCGCAGGTCGCGGTCCATCCCGGCAGGATCCGAGACATAAAGAACGGGGTCCCCTTTGGACCGGCACTGCACGCCTTGGAAGACACTTGGCAGAAAACCGCTGCCCCAGCACCCCTGCCCTCCTGAGGGCTGCACTCCGCTGGAGATCAACACGACGAAACCCGGCAGGTTCGCATTCTCCGTGCCGAGTCCATAGGTGACCCAAGATCCGAGCGATGGCCGACCCTGCCGGGGTGACCCGGTGAACAAAAGGAGTTCCGCCGGAGCGTGGTTGAACTGCTCGGTGAACATGGAGCGGACCACGCACAGATCGTCGGCCACCTCATGCAAGTGCGGAATCGCATCGGACATTTCCACGCCCGATCGGCCGTACTTCCCGAACTTGCGCGGCGTTCCAAGGAGCTTTGGTGTCCCCGACGTAAACGCGAAGCGCTTCCCTTTCGTGAACTCCTCAGGACAATCCTGCCCCGTGCGTTTCACCAGTTCCGGCTTGTAATCCCACAGGTCCAGGTGGGGCGGCGCTCCGGAGAGATGCAGGTAGATCACCCGCTGCGCTTTGGGGACGAAGTGCGGCGGCCGCGGTGACAACGGGGAACCAGCGGGCGAAGAAGCGGCCAAGTCGGACGCCAAAAGGTCGGCCAGGGCAATCGCTCCGAGACCGACCGTGGAATCGCGGAGAAACGTACGCCGTGTCTGATACTGAAGCCAGGCGAGCGTCGCGGCCATGAATATCCCTGCTTGTAATTCGACCACTAAATTTTATCGACCCCCGAGGCGCAGAGCAACGCGTCGGAGCACCGGTCCGAGTCGGTCCTCTGCCGGCGCCCTTCCATTCCGGTGGTCCCACGAGAAAGTTCGCTCGATGAGACGATGGCGATGGCCTTGGCGAGCCCCCAAATCGGGATGGTTGGGGAAGTCGATTGATTCCCCGCAGCGATTGTGGTAAGTCAACACCGCGGTTGCGGACGGACCGCAGCCAATGAGTCCAGGGAACGTTTTGAAACTCGATGTTGCCTTCGGGATATCGCTTCGCGGGCGTTCATTCGGGGTTACGAGCATCAGAGCCAGGTCGGCTGGATCTGGCCCTGATCGTGAGCGATCGCCCGGCGGCTGCCGCGGGGGTGTTCACGCAGAATCGGGTGGCGGCGGCACCGGTGCAGTTGTGCCGGGCGCGCTTACCCCGACGGGACGCCCGCGGCGTCGTGGTCTGCTCGGGGAACGCCAACGCCTGCACCGGCGACCAGGGCCTGCGCGATGCGGAACAGATGGCCGCCCTGGCGGCGAGCGCGATCGGCTGCCATCCCGAACAAGTACTGGTCGCCTCGACCGGTGTCATCGGCCGTCTCCTTCCCATGGCGACCATGGCGACGGGGATTCCACTCGCTGCCGCCCGGCTTGGCGCTGATATCGCGGCCTTTGAAGCAGCAGCGACGGCCATTTTGACGACTGATACACGGATGAAAACCGCGGTCCGGTCCCTCGGCGATTGCGTGGTCGCTGGTTTCGCCAAGGGAGCAGCGATGATCG
>JAVQWE010000440.1:0-2901 GCA_033579175.1 Phycisphaerales bacterium
GGGGGTTCCTGGCCGCAGGAGCGCGCGCCGCGATCAAAACCAATGGCTTGAACGATATCGGCCTCCTGATGTGCCAGAGCCTGGCGACGGCGGCGGCGGCGTTTACGACCAACCGGGTGTGTGCCGCGCCGGTGATCATCGGACGCCGGCACATCGCCGACGGCGTCTTGCGCGCCATCGTGGTGAACTCCGGCAACGCCAATGCCTGCACGGGTCGTCGCGGGCTGAACGACGCTCTTCGGATGTGCCGGGTGGTCTCCCGGCAGCTTCGATGCCCGCCGAAGCAGGTGTTGCCCAGTTCCACAGGGATCATCGGACACCCGCTGCCGATGGCAAAGGTGTGCCGGGGCATCGTCGAGGCTTCCAAGGCGCTGGGCAACTCCCTTGAGCATGCGCAGGCGTTTGCCGATGCAATTCTTACCACCGACACGCGCCGGAAATCTGCCGGCACGACGCTGCGCATCAACGGCCGCAAGGTCCTGCTCTGCGGGATCTGCAAGGGTGCCGGGATGATCGGTCCGCGGCTGCAGACTGCCTCGCGCCGGGTCGGGGGAAGGCAGGCGACGATGCTGGCGTATCTCACCACCGACGCGCGCGTCGCGGCGCCGACGCTCCGTCGGTTGCTGCAACCGGCGGTGGACGGCAGCTTTAACAGTCTGACGATCGACGATCACACCAGCACCAACGACACCTGTGCGATTCTGGCGTCGGGGGTGTCGGATGTGCCTGTGGAATCGGCCCGGGCACAACGCATGTTCCTTGCGGCGCTGACCGAAGTCTGCCAGTCTCTGGCTGAACAGGTTGCGGCGGACGGAGAAGGCGCCACCAAAGTCGTGCGGATCGAAGTGTCCCGCGCCGCCAGCGAACACGATGCCCGATCCATCGCCCGGGCCATCGCCAATTCGCCCCTGGTCAAATGTGCCATGCACGGAAATGACCCCAATTGGGGTCGGATCATTTCAGCCGCCGGCATGTGCGAGGCCCGCTTTGAACCGGAGCGCGCCACGTTGACGCTGCAAGGCATCCCCGTGTTTCGACGGGGTAAACCGGTGAATTTCGACCCGGCCTCGGTCAGCCGGGCGTTGCAGGCCAGGGAAGTGGTCGTCGGGCTGAATTGCGGCTGCGGGAAGGCATCGGCAGGAGTGTGGACGTGTGATCTGTCGGAAGAATATGTTTCGATCAACGCGGATTATCACACCTGAGCGCCGCGACCCGGTCGCGGATGCTCGGGCGGAAACAGCCCCTTGGTGAGGACCATAAATCTTCGAAAATAATTTCGAATCAAAAGTGAACAGGATCACACTTCGCAACCCACCCGGAACCGGGTTTTAAACTTCTGCGCGGTCATCGCGACGGGTTGAACCCGATCGCCAGCCGGCAGCCAGCAGCGCGCAAAGCGTTGTCAGCAAATGGCTTACGTCAGATGGAGCTCACGCGACCCCGGAGGAAGCTTGCTGTACCCGCGGTGTGCCGGCGGGCGCCGTCGTCAGACACAGCAGCCCGAGGGCTCCCGCGGCGGTCAGGGAGACGATGATTCCCAAGCTTTTCCCGGGGGTGTGATATCGGAACACAACCTCATGCTTCCCCGGAGGCACGGTAACGCCCAAGGCAAAACCGCGCAACATCTCCACGGGTGCGGGTTGGCCGTCGATCCGGGCCGACCAGCCCGGATCGAACGCCTCCAGCACCTGCACGCGCCCGCCTGTCTCAGAGGTGAGCGACAGCTCGATTTGATCCGGATGCGGACGCCGATACTCAATCCCCGGACGCAAAGGGTAATCCACCCAGCTTGCCCGGGCGGTGGCGCCGGGCACTTGATAAATCTTCAGCACACCGTCGAGGACCTTCGGCAAATCCGGCCGGTTGTCGCGCGTCACCACCAGGCGCGCCCCGAAGTGCGCAAGTGTCTCCGGGCGCAACTGTGAACCATTGAGCTGCTGGATGTTCTGCCGGCCCAGCCGCGGTTCCATCCGCAACAGCGCGCGATACGGATTGGCGAGGATGATGGAGTCGAAGAATCCCACATCGTCCAGCATCCGGTTCAGGGCCAGCATTTCCTCAATATCGATGGCGACGCGCTGGTTGCCGGTCATGCGGATGATCATTTCTTCGATTCGGGGTGTCCATCGCCAACTGTGAATCGGGGGTTGCAGAAACAGGCGATTGTGACGCCACAGGTCCCAGCCATGACCGGCGAGCATCAGCACCGTCAGCAGCGCTCCGGATGCGCCCAGACCCCGCACATGCGCTACCAGAGCGCCGGCGGCCAGGGCCAGGCCGAAGGTTACGACATACATCCACCGCGCCGGACTGCGCAGCATCGTCCCCGGGAGCAGCCGCGAAACCAGCTCTCCCGTCGGCAGTGCCAGCAGTAAGGCTGCCACGGTGATCGCCGCCAGCAGAACCCCCACCGCGGGCACCTGGCGCCGGCGCACCGCCACAATCAGCATCACCACGATCGCCACCACCGGAAGCCAGCCGACGTAATTGACGGTATCCCAGAAATAGGCGGTGTGCGTGTACCCGCTGAAAGGCGGCAGGGAACCGCTCGATTCCAGCCCGGGGGGCACTCCGTCGCGAAAGGGAAAGAGCATCGCCGCCAGGCGGGCCACGGGCATTGCGATATCGTTGTCGGCCCGGTCCAGCGGCATCACCCGGGTGCTGCGACCGATCAACTGCACCATGGGCACGAGTACGAAGCCGGCCAGGGCAGTCCCGCAAGCCATCGCCGCAAGGGCACGCCAGCGAATTGCCCCGACCAGCCGGCACGCCCCGTACACGCCGGCCACGACAAGAGCGTAGATCGTCAATTGCGGGTGCCCGGCCAGGCAGATGACCCCGCAGCCCACCCCCAGACTCAGCAGGCGCAAGCGGACCTTGGTCCGACCCTGCCGCAAAGCC
>JAVQWE010000441.1:0-2895 GCA_033579175.1 Phycisphaerales bacterium
GTGCAGGTCGTGCCGGAGCCGCTTGCACGGGAAGTTGTGGCGGCCGTGGGCGACGGCCGGGCCGCGATCGACCTTCTTTCGCTGCTGTCGATCAATCGTCGGATCGACGATGCCAGCGTGTTCGATTCGCTGATTCTTGCGCGCAGCTATCGTGCGATGATGGCCCTGAAGCGGGCGCCGACGGGGTACAACAACCAGTGGCTGTCGGTGAACATCATGGACAGCAGGATGCTGCGATTCTGCGCGGTGCGGGTGATCGCGACCCTGGCCGCGCGTCCGTGGATGGAGCTGTGGCGTCGGTTGGGCCCGGTGAACTTCTACCGGCTCGAGGGCGCGGCCGAGCGGGCGGCGTTCGTGCCGATGTCTCGGGTGATGCGGGGCACCCCCGACGAGGTTGATCAGGCGCTGCGCGACCCCGGCTTCGATCCGATCGGCTGGATCATCGTAGAAGACGCCGCGGCGCCGGCAGCGACTCAACCGGCCGATGCACCGATCGTGCCGGCGCGCTACTCCCGGCCCAACAGCGACCGCATCGTGGTGGAACTGGAGGCGCCGCAGACCGGTTACGTACGGATTGTGGAAGCGTTTGATCCCGGCTGGCGGGGTCGGCTGAATGGCCGACCGACAAAGATCGTGCCGGCGAACCTGATGCTGATGGCGGTTCGGGTCGAACCGGGTTGGAACCGGATTGAGCTGCAATATCACACCCCGGGGTTGGTGGCAGGCTGCGTGGGCAGCGCGGTGGGGCTGGCAACGCTGCTGGGTGTGGCGTGGTGGTCAGTCCGTCGGGAAGGTCAGGCCATGATCGCGCAGGAACTTCAGCACCAGCGGCTCGATGCGCCGACGCAGTGAGTCGTTGGCATAGCCCACCCAGTGGATGCCGGTGGTGCAATCCAACGGGCCATCCAAGGGTCGCCCGAAGCCGTCGGTCAGTACCACACCGGCTTCCGCGGCGATCCGCAGGGCCGCGCAATCATACGGATGGCAGCTCATGCCTTCCGGTTGGTGCTGGATGGCGTAGAAGAGGGGGCGCAAATCGGCGTTGAAACGGTCGTGGCCGACGATCAGCTCATACCACTGGCCCCCGGTGCAGATGTACTGATCTTCAAAGATGGTGCCCCGGGTGACGTCGGCCGGGCCGATCAGGCTGACGGCGAGGAATTCCATCATCTGGCTGGCCAGCACCTTGGTGCCGGGGAAGAAGTTGCTGATCATGGCAAAGCCGTGATCAATGCCCGCAGAGCGTGAAGGGGTCAGAGGCAGCGGGGCAGCTTTCTGGCTTGCCAGGTCCACGCGCTCTCCGCGCGCTCCCTGACCCTTGATGGCCCACAACACATCGGCCATGCCCATCTTGCTGGTGGGAAGTTCGGTCATGACGGCGACTTCGATGTCGCTCAGGCGGGTTGCCGGGCCTTTGTTGGGGGCCACCCCTGCCAGCGCCCAGGCCGGACGCTTGTCGTACATCAACCCGCGCGTTCCATCGATGGGGTCGATGATCAACCGGATCGCGGCGTCCTCCTGGCGCGCGCCTTGGGGATACACCTTCAATCCTTCCTGGCCGTTCTCGTCTTCGATGCCCTCGGCAACGAGCACCAGCGGGGTAGTTCGGCTCCATTGACGGCAGAAGTCGTCGAGGATCGGCTCGACCTCGGTGTCGATGGAGTAAATCGTGTCGGCGGCGGTGGCGTGGGAGACTTCTGCCCAGCTCTGGCTTCGGCGCGAGGCCAGCAAGTGCTGGCGAATCGTGCGCTGAAGGGCCAGAAGTCGGTCCAGCGACTCAACTAATTGTGGTTGTTGCACGTTCCACCACCATTTGCAGGAGATGTACGTCACACCGACCTTCACCGCGGCCCGGTCAGGATCGATCGTCCGAAAACCCTGAGTATCCCGAGAAGCCCGGGTTTTCGGTTCTTCCTTAAAACGGACACTTGCGTTCGTGGTTCGCTTCGATCACTCCACTGCCGGCGCGTCGCTCTGGAGCCACCAGGCTCCCGGTGAGCTTCCCGAGATCAATTCTGCATTCAGCGAGGTTTGCGATGCATAGGCTTTCAGGATGCTTTCCAGAGCGGCATCGGCTTGCGGGGTGTCTCGACAGAGCACTGCGACGGTCCCACCGCTTCCCCCCCCGGTGATCTTGGCCCCGAACAGGCCGGCCGACTCGTTCTGTCGGGTCAGCTCCACCAACAGATCGCATTCCTCGGCTCCCAATAAAGCCTTGTCGGTATAGGACTTATGGCTGGCGTACATCAGGTGGCCGCATTTGTGCAGCAGCTCGGTTTGCTCCCGGGACCCGCTCTGGAGCTGGCTGGACTGTTCCAGGAATGACACGAAGTGGCGCACGCGCATGGCCTCCAGCACGTGATGGTCGGCGGCGGGCTGGACGGGATACTCGGTATCGGGTTCGACGGTCGTGGCGGTGTCGATCGTCCCACCGAACCGCGCCAGAAATTCACTTCCGCGCATGGATTCCGGTAAGTCCTGACGGAACAAGGACTTATAGTCTTCCGGCGCCAGATTCGCCAAATAGCCATTCATCGGGTCGCCGGCAAGCTGCCTGCCGGCGGCGGAGCCGAGCTGGCGCATTTTCTCCAGAATCATTCGATGCGCCATGAACGCGGCGCAGCGCGTTCGGCCGTACATCCCCCCGCCGACACTGTGTTTAACCCGGCTGTTAATCCCGACCACACGAATGCCCGGCGGCAACGTCGCAAAGCCCTGCACGTCATGCGGCTGGCACAGCAGTTTCAGCAGACAGTCGGGCTTGCCGTAGCAACTGGTGACTTGATCCATGATGCCACAGGGCGCCCCGACCACCTGATTCTCCACCCGCTGGCACAAAGCGGCCACGCGCATGGGGTCCAGACGCGAGCGCAACCCGAAATGAGCCACCAGACT
>JAVQWE010000442.1:0-2895 GCA_033579175.1 Phycisphaerales bacterium
GTCGCTGCGCGGAGCGGCGTCGGCGGTGGGGGCATCCCTGGGGGGAGGAATCCTCGACGCCACCGTAGACGCGCGATTGCAGGATGGTGGCGATGTCGAAGTGCGATCGCGCCTGGTCTTGACCGATCTTCAGCTTTCCGAGCCCGCCAACGGGCCGATCGTTCGTTACCTGAAACTGGGCGCACCGCTGGATGTTGTCATCGACGCCGTGCAGGATGTGGATGGCTCGATCACCCTTCCCCTGAACCTGAAGCTTCCGAAGGGGCAACTGCAACCCGGGGAGGTGCTTGGCTCGGCGGTGGGGGCGATTTCGCAGGTTCTGCTGACCGCTGTCGCCAATGCGCCGCTGAAGGCGGCCGCGGGAGTCGGCGGCCTGCTGGGCGCGGAAAAAGGTGCGCGAGCTGAGCCGCAAACCGTGGCAATTGCCTTCGCCGCCGGAGATGCCTCGCTGGATGAGGGGGCACGAGAGTCCCTGTCAGAGCTGGTTCGACAGCTCCGCCGCGACCGGAATCTTCAGTTGACCCTCCGACACGAATTGAGCCGCCGTGACCTGGATCTGGTTGACGCACGGGCGAATCCGGCTCCGGAGGATCTTCTGGCGTTGACTGCCCGATTGCGTCAGCGGAAAGAAGAGTCGTTGCGGCAGCGCGAGCCTTTGGCGGCGGCGGTGCGCGGCAAGGTGGCGACGCTCAGCCCCGCCGAGGCGACCGCAGCGCTTGCCGAGCTTCGAGAGATTGACCGGCAGGCAGGCTTCCTGGAGTTATCCCTCGACCATGTGCTGGATCAGATGAAGCCCGGTGCCGACCGACAGCGGCCCCGGCGAACCCGTGCAGCAGCCCTCGAACTGGCGCGTGAGCGATTGGAAAACACGCGTGAGTTCCTGACCAGCGCCGGGCTTGCCGACCTCGCCGAACGGGTGCGCGCCGCGCCGCCTTCGTTCGCCGTGGGAGACTCTACGGACGGCGGACGGGTGATGATCACCCTCATTGAGAAGAAAACGTGATGCAGAAATAAGAGAACGGGTGGGACGGCTGCACATCGTCCCACCCGGTTCACAGAGAGAAACAGCAATCAGGGTTAGTTCAACGGCGTCGCCGCATCAGCAGGGAACCAGCCAGCAGCAGGGTTGCTGCTGTCGGTTCCGGGATGAAGGCGTAGCGCAGGTGGTCAATGCCGCCCGAACCACCGAGGTTGAATACCACCCGGTGGAAGTGCGCCATCCCAAGGTCCGATGCAAAGATCGGCTTGATGTTGTTGGCCGAATTGTCGCCGAAACGTACGGTCGAATCGAAGAAGGGGTTGCCCGGGGTGATAAATCGACTGAAGCCGATGCGGGCGGTTTCGCGTCCGCCGCCGCGCGCCGACGTCTGAGTGCCATCGATGGTCAACACATAACCTGAGTCGTTGCCAAACTCGGACGGCCCCTCGATGTCAATCAGATTGAACGCCAACTGAGTGATCGGCGTGCGGAAGGTGACGGTGATCTCGCCCGCCGGACGGTTGCCTTCGTCGTCAGGGCTGTCGATCAGTCCATCGTTGTTGGCATCGATGTCATTCTCGGCAAGGATCAGGATTTTCCCCAGGTCGTTTCGACCCTTAAGGTTTCCGCGCGTCCACTGCTTGCCGTTTGGCTCGGCGGTGTTGTAGCCCTCCAAGTCGGGGTCCGCAGTATTCCGCAGGCGGGTGTTGAAGATGATCGCTTTCTGCGGGTGGGTCGGCGTGAAATTGACCGCACTTACGCTGAATCCGTACTGAGCGAGAAACTTGTTGGTAATCACCTCGCCGTGTGTCCCCTCTTGCAACGTCGCGCTGACAATAGGTGCAGCTTGAGCCGAGAGAGAGGCCGCGATGACGGTCCCCGCCGCCATGGCCAGAAACTTTCCGATACGCATTGCTGATGTCTCCCACCTCCTAGGAAGCCTCAAACACGGCGGCGTGCGCACACACGCCGCCGTGACCCCAGAGCAGCTCTTATTATACACAGGTTGTTTCAGGATGGAAGGGCAAAATCCGCGCGTACGGAGATTTCTTTCCCCCGGCGGTTTCTTGCCACGGGCGGGACGGACCGCTGTCACAACGACCCGGAATGTCTCACTCTCTCGCCGACTTTGCCCGGTGCGCCAGCCTTGCCACCCCCAGAATTCCGTTGCAAACCGCAACGGTCTACTCAACCCGGCCGACTGCGCCGAACATTGTCTTTTCTGGAACTTGCCTGGCCTTCAAGCCAAGCCAAACTCCTGTTATGAAGTGACCAGAAAACCTACCGCTCTCGCACGCGTGCCCGGCTCAGCCCCGGGGTGCTTCCGGGGGACCTGAACCGTTCCAAGACCTGTGCAGCGAACTTCACGCGCACGAGTCACGGTCCGACAGGCTGATACCTTCGCTAAAGTCGTCGCGATTGTCAACTCATTTTTCGCTCGTGGAACGCTTTCCGGGGTCCTCTGCAGTCACAGGCACGCAACCGATTCGTCGCGAATTGCGATTCCCCTCTTCACGGAAAATGCTATAATTTCCGGTTGCCATGATCGGGAGCCGCGCGCAACTCTCTGTCGCCACGACACTTGCATTCATCGCGGCCACGTCCGAATCCTTTGGCCAACGCGCCGTGGGAATTGACGTTTCCGCTTGGCAGGGCTCAATCAACTGGCAGACGGTCGCGCGCCCCGTTTCTCAGGGCGGTGGGGGCAAGCAATTTGCGTTCATTCGTTCCACCCGCGGCGGCACGACGGGATACTACAACCAGTCCGACCCGAACAATCAGAACGGGCAGAATACCCTCTCGCAGCGCTACGACGATCCGTATTTCGTCTCCAACATCACCAATGCCACCGCTCATGGAATCCTCGCAGGGCCTTACCATTTCGGGCGGCCCGATATCATCGAAACGACGCTGAA
>JAVQWE010000443.1:0-2887 GCA_033579175.1 Phycisphaerales bacterium
CGGGGCGGGGGGTTTACCGCGAGAGTCACAGCGGGGGAGCGAGTACGCCTGTTTCTGGGCCCCAGCACCCGCGGGGGGGCTGGATGGCCCGCTTCGAAGCATTGGCGGCCATCGCGGAGCTTGCCCTTCGATTAGAACCACTGGAACGGCTGCTCTCCCATGCCGTGCGCCGGTTGGCGCGGGTGATGGGGGCCGAATTTGCCGGCATCCTCGAGCTTGATCCCCACCGCAAGCAGCTTGCCTTCCGCGCTCAGTTCGGGTGGCCACCTGCCGTTGCGGGCAAGGCCAGAATCCCCTGCGGTCGCCAATCGCAGGAGGGTTTCACGCTACTGGCATCGGAACCGGTTATTCTGGAAGATCTTCAGCAGGAGAAGCGTTTTAGGGGCTCATCGCTGACGCGGAAATACGGCATACGAAGCGGCCTGAGCACCACGATCGACGGAGAAGCCGGACCGTTTGGAGTCCTGGCGGTGCACACGCGCCAGATTCGCGAGTTTACCACGGACGATGCCCAGTTCCTCAAGGCCGCCGCGGGAATACTTGCCTCGGCCATCCGGCAGGATCGCACAGCCCAGGCACTTCGCGAAAGTGATGCGCGGATGCGGGCAATTGTCACCACGGCCGTGGATGCAATCATCACCATCGATGAACGCGGAATCATCGACTCGGCCAATCCCGCGGCAGAACGGTTGTTTGGATATGATCGCAACGAGCTGGCGGGGCGCAATGTGAGCGTCTTGATGCCGGAACCGTACCGAAGCGAACACGATGATTACATCGCGCGCTACCTGCGAACCGGAAAGGCCCGGATCATCGGGATCGGCCGTGAAGTAATTGCTCAACGGAAGGACGGCACGACCTTCCCGATCAACCTGGCGGTGAGCGAATTCAGGGTGGATGATCGCCGGATGTTCACGGGAATCATCCATGATCTGACCGATCGTCGCCGGCTCGAGCGTCGAATCATTGAGACGGCGGAAGCCGAGCAGCGGAGGATCGGACAGGATCTGCACGACGGCTTGTGCCAGCATCTGACAGGAATCGCCTTCGCGTTGCAGGTTCTTTCGCGACAGCTTGCGGCGCGATCGGCCCCGGAAGCCTCGGCCGCCGCCCGGGTTCAGGAGATGGTGGACTCGGCCATCACCCAGGCGCGACAGCTTGCCCGAAGCCTCCAGCCGGTTGAAGTGGTGGGTGGCGGGCTGCTCGTGGCGCTGAAAGACCTGGCGGCGCAGGTCACGGAGCTTTTCAACGTGTCCTGCGTCTGCCGTGCCGGGCGACGCGTGGAGGTCGTCGATCCGGCGGTGGCCGGTCACCTCTATCGAATCGCTCAGGAGGCGGTGAGCAACGCGGTCAAGCACGGCCGGGCACGATCGATCGTCATCGACCTGCAGGTGGCGCCGGATCAGGTCGCGCTGGCGATTCACGATGATGGCATCGGTCTGTCCCGTGCGGCCCATGATGGCAAAGGCCTGGGGCTTCGAACGATGGCATACCGCGCCCATCTGATCGGGGGGCATCTCAACATCCGCCCGGGCGATCGCGGGGGCACGAGCGTGACCTGCGTTGTTCGGAAGCCGGGCATCGGGGTGACATCAACGACGGAAGGACGACATGGCACGCAAAGCCGCAGGCGAAACCCGGAAGCGACATCGGATTCTCATCGTGGATGATCATCCCATCGTTCGTGAACGGCTCACTGAGTTGATTCACCAGGAAGGTGATCTGGAGGTGTGCGGCGAGGCGGAAGACTCTCATCAGGCGCTGCGCGCTGTGGAAAACCTCAAGCCCGACCTGGCGATCGTCGACATCACCCTGAAAGATACCTTTGGAATCGAGCTGATCCGGCAGCTTCATGAACGGTGGCCGAAACTGCCGATTCTCGTGCTTTCCATGCATGATGAAGCCGTTTTCGGCGAACGCTCACTGCGAGCCGGAGCGCGCGGCTACCTGAACAAACAGGAGGCTACGCGGAATGTCATTGCAGCCATTCGGAAAGTGCTTGCCGGTGAAATCTATGCGAGTGACAAAATGGCCTCCCTGATCCTGCGCAAAGTCGCCGGGCGGCGGTCGCTGGAGGGGGGCAGTCCGCTGGATGTCCTGACGGACCGCGAGCTTGAGGTCTTTCAGCTTCTCGGTCAGGGGTTGGGGGTTCGGCAGATCGCCGAGCATCTGTTTGTCAGCGTCAAGACCGTTGAGGCCCACCGCGAGCATATCAAACGGAAACTCAACGTCAGGACCAGTGCTGAACTGCTTCGATTGGCATTCCAATACACCATGACAGACCCGTGAATCGCGCCGACACGCCGCGCCCGCGGGAATCGAGAGTGTGTGCGGGCTTACCCGCGGGACGGAAAACTCACTTCTCTTCGGCCCTTTGAACCAACGGTGGATGATCTGAAGGATCAGATCTGCGGCAAAGCGCTCTTCATACCACTGCGACGGTCTTTGCGGGGCGAGCAAAGCCACCCTTGCGGATCAATCGATCTACATCCCCGCCGGAATTCGCGCCGTCGCCGCGCACAGCGCCGGCCGTTGCGGGGGTACGCTCGCCTTCGATAGGGGAATCACCTACATGCCTCCGGAACTCTTGTAGCGAAAAATCAAGACCGTCACCGATTGTTCACCTGCGGATTGTCCGCCATAAATGTTTTCGATGACTGGGCCGAACGGGCGAAAGGAGCGCAACATGAAGTCCGCAATGCTCACAGATCGCTGGGGCCAGCCGGAACGGCGCGAGCGGATTCGCCAGGTGCTGCGCGACGCAGACGTGTATTCGATCGGCATCGCGGGGGGGCCCGGTTGCGGAAAAACAACGCTGCTGGATGCGACGATCACCCGCCTGCTGCCGGAAATCAGCGTCGGGGTTCTGGTCTGTGATCGGGCTTTC
>JAVQWE010000444.1:0-2868 GCA_033579175.1 Phycisphaerales bacterium
GATCTCGCTCTGGGCGACCTTCTGCCGCGTGTTCGGATCCACCATTGGACTGCCGAGCACTTCGTTCATTTCCGCGATCATCTGCTTGAAGATGAGGATCGCCCGGTGGTTCATGTCTTTCTCGTACCGCTCGATCTCCTTCTTCAGCGCTTTCTTCTGCTCGTCGCTCATGTGCATCCGGCGGCTGAAGCGCTGGGTGCCAATGACGACTCCCTCCTCCCCCGCGGGCATTTCCAGTGAATCGTTTTTCACATCCTCGCCCGCCCGTCCGAAGATCGCGTGCAGCAGCTTCTCTTCCGGGGTCAGCTCGCTCTTGGACTTCGGTGCGATCTTGCCCACGAGGATATCGCCCGGCCCGACGCGGGTTCCCACACGCACAATTCCATTCTCATCCAGATTCGCCAGAGCCCGTTCGCTGACATTGGGGATATCCCGCGTAAACTCTTCGCGCCCGAGCTTGGTTTCGCGGATCTCGACGTCGTAACTCTCGATGTGGATCGACGTGAACGTATCGTCCTTCACCAGTCTCTGACTGATGACGATGGCATCCTCGAAGTTGTAGCCATCGTAGGTCATGAATGCCACCAGAACGTTGCGACCCAGTGCCAGCTCGCCCTGATGGGTTGCCGGGCCGTCGGCAATGACCTGACCCTTCTTCACACGCTGGCCCTTGCGGACGATCGGCTTCTGATTGAGACAGGTTCGTTCATTCAGGCCGTGAAACTTCCGCAGCACGTATTCGTCGGCATTGTCGATGATGATCCGAAGCGCATCGACGTACGTAACCACTCCCGATCGCTCCGCACGCACCACCATCCCGCTGTTGGCCGCCACCGGTTTTTCCATGCCCGTGGCAACCACCGGCGGGTCGGTGCGCAGCAGCGGTACTGCCTGACGCTGCATGTTGCTGCCCATCAGGGCCCGGTTGGCGTCATCGTGCTCCAGGAATGGAATCAGCGCCGCCGAGACCGAAACCGTCTGCCGGGGGCTGATGTCAACGTACTGCACGTCCTTGCTGGCCACAGTGGCCAGATCCCCCTCCACCCGCGCCAGCACCATGCCTTTATGGATGTGACCATCCTTATCCACGCTGTCCGGGGGCGCCAGGATGGCTTTCATTTCCTCGTCCGCCCGAAGGTATTTCACCAGACCCTTCTTCCGCGCCTCTTCGGCGGGCATGCCACGGGTGTCGGCCACCCGGCCATCTTTCACCACCCGATAGGGAGTGATCAGGAAGCCGTAATCGTCAATGTCGCTGTAGATTGCCAGCGACGCGATCAGGCCGATGTTCGTGCCTTCGGGGGTTTCGATCGGACAGATCCGCCCGTAGTGGCTGATATGAACGTCGCGCACTTCGAATCCTGCCCGTTTCCGGTTGAGCCCACCCGGCCCCAGCGCGGAGAGCCGACGCTCGTGCGTTAACTGCGAAAGGGGATTGGTCTGGTCCACCACCTGCGAAAGTTCCCCGCGCCCGAAAAAGAAGTCGATCGAGCTGCTGATGCTCTTGCTGTTTACCAGCTCGGCAATGCGGCCGATTTCGTTCGGGTCTTTCAGGCTCATGCGCTCCTGCACGGTACGCTTAAGCTTCAGGAACCCCTTACGCAGCTCCTCAGCTGCCAGTTCGTCGATCGTTCGCAGCCGCCGGTTGCCCAGGTGGTCGATATCGTCCACATATCCCTCGCCGTTGCGCAGCTTGAACATGTACTTCAGCGAGTTGACCAGATCCTCGCTGCGCAAGGTCATTTCCGTTTCCGGGACATTCTGGTCGAACTTCCGGTTGATCCGGAACCGACCAACCCGCCCGAGGCGATAGCGGTTTTCGTCAAAGAATTTCTCGTTGAAGAGTGTTTTCGCCTTGTCGATTTGCGGCGGATTGCCCGGACGCAGCCGCGCATAAATCTTCAGCAGAGCAGCCTCGTGAGATTCGGCAGTGTCTTCCGCCAGGGTATTGAAAATCAATGGATCACTGACTTTCGTGACGACATCCACGGTCTTCAGGCTCCCGGCCTGCACCTTCGCCAGCGCCTCGCCGATCTGCGCACCAGCCTTCACGAGCTCTTCCCCGGTTTCCGCGTCGATGATCGGCGCAACCGCGTAATACGACGGCTGCAGGTCCTTCACCTTCACCGTTTCAACCGGATAAAACTCGCGGATGATCGCCTCGCTCGTGCTGTACTTTTTGTCCAAGGCCCGCAGGAACGTCGTTGCGGGAATCTTGCTTGACTGGTCGATCCGCACCGCCAGCGAATCCTTCTTCGTCACTCCGCATTCGATCCACGATCCGCGCTCCGGGATCACGCGGAATCCGTGCAACGGCCGATCGCCCTCGCTGGTCTCCACCAGGAAATCCACTCCCGGCGATCGATGCAGCTGGCTCACGATCACACGTTCGGCGCCGTTGATGATGAATTCCCCCCCGCCGATCATGATGGGGATTTCACCCAGGTAAATCGAATCCTCCAGAACCTCCGACTTGTCCTTCCGGGTGAACTTCACTCGAATGCGGAACGGCATGCCATACGTCAGCCGCAGTGCCCGACACTCATCCGTGGTGTAACGGGGTTCGAGCAGCTCGTAACTGAGATATTCCAGCTTGAGGTTCCCATCATAACTTTCGATCGGAAAGACCTCGCGAAGCAACGCTTCCAACCCCTCGTTCTTCCGACGGGAGGGATCGGTGTCCTTCTGGAGGAATCGCGCGTAAGCCGCGCGCTGTACTTCCACCAGATTGGGGATGGGCAGCGCGTCGCCGCGCTTGGAAAAATCGCGCACCTCATGTACCTGCACTCGCATCGACTGTCCTCTTTGCGATTGAGCTGATCTTCCTGAACCCGGGCACTTACGGTAGTCCACGCCGCTGCTGCCACC
>JAVQWE010000445.1:0-2868 GCA_033579175.1 Phycisphaerales bacterium
CTTCCGGCGAGCCTCGATGCGCTGGTGCCCGGCTACCTGCCGACGGTTCCGGCAGATCCGATGGCCGCCGGCAAGCCGTTGAACTATCGTTCCGGTGCGGAGGCAATCCTCTGGAGCGTGGGGGAGAACGGCGTGGATGACCAAGCCAGCGAGGCGCTGCGCGACCCCGCTCGCTCCGATGATCCCGGACGCTGGGATCGTCTGGACGTGGTGGTGCGGCTCACCCGCCCGACAACACAACCTTCGTCCGATTGAAGCCCCACCAGACCGTTGCCTCGCTGCCGACCCCTCGCACCAACCGGACTGCAAGCACCTGGGGCCTCCCGCGAGACTCCGGAAGCTGTCAGCGGTGTTGCACGGTCTGTGCCACGCCGGCAGCGGATGGAACTTCTTCAACGGCCAAGGGTTATGTGCAGGGGGTTCGATCGATAACCGCGGAGCCGGTGCGGGTCGAGCCTCGTGCTCCGGGATCAATCGCCCGGAGCATTTGCCATCCGGGCGGCGGGCTGGGAACGCTCTGATGGTTGTTTCAGGAGTTCTCGCGTTGCGGTTGTCAGATGAGCCCATCGGCCGCACCTCCCACAATCCTGCCCGCGCTGCGCGCGGCGCCCTGCCGTGGCGCAGCGCCGCCGGGCCGAAGACTGGGTTTTGAGGGAAAACCCGGGAAAGGAAAGGGAAATTTTCTTTCCGGCGCCGTTGCGCGCCGGCGCTGAAGGCGTTGCTCGGCGATTTTCCGGGCGGACCGGGCCGGAGTCGGCTGGATTTTCGTTGCCCGGGGTGTGTCAGGGCGGTAGGTTAGATAACCGGATGATTCCCTGCCCGTTGCCGTCGATGTTCCGACTTGATCCCTTGGAACCGCGCGTGCTTCTGGCTCGACCGGACCCCAGCCCGGCGGAGAATGTGTATTTCCGACTGCCACTGTCGTCGGATACTTCGGTGCACTATTACTTCGACCGCAACGGCTCGGCGCCAGGGGTGGAAGTGTGGAACGGCACGAATCAATCCTACGACGGACACACCGGCACTGACTATTCCGGCGGGCCGCGCGGTCGACCTGTCTTTGCGGCCGCTCCGGGAATCCTCATCGGAAAGGACGACGGGCATCCGGACTACGGCGGCCCCCCGAACGGGAATTACGTTCGCATCAACCACGGGAACGACCGGCTCGGCCGTTCGATACGCACGGTGTATCTGCATTTGGAAGCGGGCACCGTGACTACCAAGCCGATCGGCAGTTTCATCGCCGCCGGCGAGCAGATCGGAGGAGTCGGAACCAGCGGCAATTCCACGGGGCTGCATCTGCACTTTCACACCATGATCGGTGGCGAGGCGTTCGATCCTTACAGGAAGATCGGTTCCAGCGAAGTTTCCTGGTGGACCAACCAGGGCAGCGGCGCGCCCTCGACGGTGGCGCAGCCGAACAAGTTTGTCGCCGGCGACCTGGCTGAAGTCTATGAGCTTTCCGGCAGCCAGCTCAACGTGCGTGCTGCGCCGGCGGGTACGGCCATCGGCTCCAAGCCCAATGGTGCCGTCGGCACCGTGCTGGAAGGCCCGGTCTGGGCTGCGTTTAACGGTGACATCGCCAACAGCCTGTGGGTCTGGTATCGCATCCGCTGGAGCGACGGCCTGGAAGGCTGGAGCACCCACAACTGGCTGCGCAGATTCATCGACACGGTTCCGCCGACGGTCACCGGCTCAGAATTCCTGCTGGAAACGGCTCCACTGCGGATGACCGTGAGCTTCAGCGAAAACGTCGGACCGAGCCTGTCAACAGGGGATTTTGTCGTCACCAACCTGACCACCGGCGGCACGACGGCGCCCACGGTTTCGTACAATTCCACAACCAACGTCGCCACCCTGAACTTTGGCGGGGTCCTGGCGGATGGAAACTACCGCTTGCGCGTCATTGCTGCGGGAGTTCACGATCCAGCCGGCAATCCCATGACGCAGGATTACTTCAGTGATTTCTTCATTCTTGCGGGCGACGCCAACCGCGATCGCGTGGTGAACATGGGCGATTTCTCGATCCTCGCCGCACGCTTCAATCAGCCGGCCACGTTCAGCCAGGGAGATTTCAACTACAACGGCCTGGCCGAGATCGGTGATTTCGGCCTTCTCGCCAGCCGCTTCAACACGAGCCTGCCGGCGCCCGGCGATCTGCCGCGCACCCAGACAACGCTGCCGATGCAGCCGGGCCGCACCGGGCTTGCCGATCCACCGGCCGACCCACGTTCGCAGGCTGGGCGCGACCTGCTGAACGAGCTGCTCTGAACCCCCGGGTTGTCGCGCTGCGGGGTGGGGGCGCAGCTCTTGATCCGCAGGTGGTCCCTCCTCAGGCGGTGCGGGTCACGGGGCACCCATCGAGCGAAGCGGCGGGAGTCCGCGCTTGCCAGGATCAACGATCAGAGGGGGCGAAGATTCTGACAAGCTTCCTGCATCGCCATCAGTGCTTCCGCGCCTGCGGCCAAGGGCGCACGCAGCTCGGTCGATCGGGGTTCGCCGACTCTTCTGGCGGGATCAAAGGTCTGCGGCGGCGCGATTCATTTCGTCCTGAGAGATGGGATTCAGCCCGATGACGAACGATCCGGGGCCGCAAGCGGTGGCAACGCTCCCCCGGAAGAAGGTTCCACTTGAACTAGGCAGGGTGATCCGGATAACTGCCTTGAATGCGGTTTTCCCGCACGATCAGCCTCATTCGCCAGGGAATTGACCGGGGTCTGCACCCGGCGGCGCAGTTGTATGTCAGCCGGCGCGGAGAGGTGCTGATCGACGAGGGGTTCGGGCAGGCTTCGCCATCCACCCCCATGACCCGCGATTCGCTGACACTGTGGATGAGCGCCGGCAAGCCGCTGGCGGCGGTGTCGGTTC
>JAVQWE010000446.1:0-2857 GCA_033579175.1 Phycisphaerales bacterium
GGAGATCGATGTTCAGCCTGAAAGACAAAATCGCCGCCGTCACCGGCGCAGGAAGCGGCATCGGCGAGGCGATCGCCCATGTGCTAAGTCAAGCTGGCGCAATGGTTTACGTGCTGGAAAAAGACCAGCCGCGCGGTCAGCAGGTGGCCGAGGAAATCCGCAACACCGGGGCCCTTGCGCAGTTCATCCACACCGACGTTGCCGACGAAGCCTCCTGCAACGCCGCCGCCGACAGTATCCTTAAGGCGCACGGGCGGTGCGATGTGCTGGTGAACAATGCCGGCATCGGCCACGTCGGCACGGCCCTGACAACCACCCCGGACGATCTTGACCGGCTCTATGCAGTCAACGTCAAGGGTGTGCTGCAGATGTCCCGGCCGATCATCCGGAGCATGATCGCCCGTCGCAGCGGTTCGATCATCAACATGGCCAGTGTCGGGGGGGTGGTGGCGATTCGGGATCGGCTGGCGTATTGCATCACCAAATTTGCTGTCGTCGGTCTGACCAAGTGCATGGCGCTGGATCATGCGGAAAGTCAGGTGCGTGTGAACTGCATCTGTCCCGGGCGCGTGGAGACTCCCTTCGTTCAGGCCAGAATCCGGGAATACCCCGATCCCGAGAAGGCCTATCGCGAGATGGCCGCCAGCCAGGCGCTGGGCAGGATGGGCAAGCCTGAGGAAATCGCCGCCGCGGCCCTGTATCTGGCCAGCGATGAAGCCGCTTTTGTCACGGGAAGCTGCCTTCTGATTGACGGCGGTTTGAGCGTGGGCAAGTGACGGAACGGAAACCCGTTCCGCCGAGTTGCCGGCGGGTTTGCCGGGCAGCTCAAGCCGCGCGCCGGTGAGTGCGCCGCGAGCGTCGAAAGTTGCAAGTTCGCGATTCAGCATTGAAGCTTTGTTCGTGGCCAAGGCCAGATCCAAGCCGGCTCTGAAGACACACTGGGGCGGAGTCACCCGGTGGTATGATGATCTGGTTGGACAGCACGGCAGTGAATATCAGCGTCAGGTCGTACTGCCAGGGACACTGAAACTTCTTGAGGTAAAGCCCGGGGAACGAATCCTCGATGTCGCCTGTGGGCAGGGAGTGCTGTGTCGGCTGCTTCATGAGCGCGGGGCGATCGCCACCGGCGTCGACGCGGCCGTCGGTCTGATCGAGCGCGCCCGTCAGCTCAACGCCGCCCTGCCCACCGGGGCCACTCCGAGACCGGACTACCTGCTGGCAGACGCGCGGAACCTGAAGTTGCAGGCCGATGCGTTTGACTCGGCCGCGTGCGTTCTGGCGATCCAGAACATCCATCCGATCGCCCCGGTGTTTGAGGGTGTGGCGCGGGCACTGAAGCCCGGCGGAAGATTTGTGATCGTCATGATGCACCCGTGCTTTCGAGTGGCCGGGGCTTCGGCCTGGGGGTGGGATGATGCGACACGGACACAATACCGGCGGGTGGACAAATATCTGCTGCCACGCAAAACACCGATCTTTACGCATCCGGGTAAGAAGGATGGCACCTACACCTGGACGTTCCACCGGCCGATCGAGGACTACTTCAAAGCCCTTGTGAAAGTCGGGCTGCTGATCGACCGCTTGGAGGAATGGCCCAGCCATAAGCGCAGCGAAAGCGGCCCGCGTGCCCCGGCCGAAAACGCCGCGCGTCGGGAGATTCCGATGTTCCTTGCCATCCGGGCCGTGAAGCCGATGCCCCGCCAGTAGCCCTTGTTCCGGATGTGGGGCACCGGATAATC
This sequence comes from Phycisphaerales bacterium, assembly GCA_033579175.1. Taxonomy (GTDB): domain Bacteria; phylum Planctomycetota; class Phycisphaerae; order Tepidisphaerales; family Tepidisphaeraceae; genus JAVQWE01. The sequence goes on from JAVQWE010000446.1 coordinate 1,740, forward strand.
GTCTTTCGGGAGTCCGCCGATGCCCTCGTTCCGCTACGAACCGATTCTGCAGCTTGGGGAAGATGACACGCAATACCGGGAACTTACGCGCCAGGGGGTCAGCACGCTCGACGTAGCCGGACGGTCGTTTCTGAAGATCGAACCCGACGTGCTTCGTCAGCTGGCGCGGCAGGCGATGATCGACATTTCCTTCTTCCTGCGCACCTCGCACCTGCAGGCGTTGCGGGCCGAGCTGGATGACCCCGAGGCTTCCGATAACGATAAGTTCGTGATCTACACGCACTTACAGAATGCGGTCGTGGCTTCGGCCGGGCAGTTGCCCACCTGTCAGGACACGGGCACCGCCATCGTCATCGGAAAGAAGGGGCAGTACGTGCTGACCGACGCGGACGACGCCCAATGGCTGAGTCAAGGCGTCTACGAAGCGTTTCAGGAGAAGAACCTCCGCTATTCACAACTCGCGCCCCTGCAGATGTTTACGGAAAAGAATACCGGCACCAACCTCCCGGCACAGATCGAGATCTCGGCCGAAACGGGGGATGAGTATCACTTCCTGTTCATGGCCAAAGGCGGCGGGAGTGCCAACAAGATGTACCTGTATCAGGCGACGCCGGCAATTCTGAACGCGGAAGCGCTGCAAGCCTTTATCAGCTCGAAACTTAAGGAGATCGGCACCAGTGCCTGCCCTCCGTATCATCTGGCGGTGGTGGTTGGGGGCACCAGCGCTGAGATGACCATGAAGACCCTGAAATTGGCCAGTGCCGGTTATCTCGATCACCTTCCAACCACCGGAACCGAACAAGGGCGGGCTTTCCGGGTGCCCGAGTGGGAAAAACGGGTGCTGGCGGCCACTCGCGAGTGCAAGATCGGTGCACAGTTCGGAGGGAAGTATTTCGCCCATGATGTGCGCGTGATCCGCCTGCCCCGACACGCGGCCAGTATGCCCATCGGGATTGGCGTTTCCTGCAGTGCGGATCGCCAGATCAAGGCCAAGATCACCCGCGCGGGTGTCTTTCTGGAGCAACTGGAGACCAACCCGGGGCGGTTCCTCCCCGCCGAGCGGCCCAAGCTTGCCCCTCCGGTCAAAATCGACCTGAACCTGGGCATGGATCGCGTGC
>JAVQWE010000447.1:0-2848 GCA_033579175.1 Phycisphaerales bacterium
GCTGCAAATCAAGCACCTGAACGAGCTGATCAACCCCCTCTGTTACGGACTGGCGGTGGCCGGCTCGGTGCTGGCGGTGTGGTGGGTTCTGCGGCTGTAAATCCGGGGGAACAGGATTCGACCGTGGTTGCCGCCTCCGGTCGGGCGAGCCTCGTGCCCGGGGGCTTTTGCGGCAATCGGCTCTGAGAGAAGCGGAGGACACGATGTTCAAGCTCAAGCCCCTCCACCCCGACGCGGTTCCCAAGGCGCTGCTCAAGGCCGAGCGTTATCGGCTGCTGAACGAACCGGATGAAGCCGAGAGCATCTGCCTGGACGTGCTGGCGGTCGATCCCGACAACCAGGAAGCCCTGATTACCCTGCTGCTGGCGTTGACCGACCAGTTCCAGTCTGACATGGCCGCGCGTTGCTATTCCCGGGCTGAGCAGATCGTCGAGCGGTTGAACAGTCCCTATGAGCGGGCGTATTACGCCGGGCTGATCCGGGAGCGTCTGGGCCATGCCAAGCTGGCCCGGGGCGGGCCGGGCGACGGCGTGATGGCATATGGCCTCTTGCGCGAAGCGATGGACTTTTACGAGGAGGCTGAACCGCTTCGCCCCCCGCACAATGACGATGCCATCCTTCGCTGGAACACCTGCGCCCGGATCATCATGAAACATCAACTGCAACCCGAGCCCGGGGAGAGCCTCGAGCCGGCGCCCTTGGAATGAAAGCGGTTTCATAAGCACGCCGGCGCGTCCGCACCCTCCGGAACCCCCCCTCTACGGCAACAGCACTGCCGCAGACGACTTCAAGCCCGAAGGTCTCCAGATCGGGGGACGGCGCGTCGCCGGCCCGACTCCACCGGCGCGCAGCAGCGCCGATTGGGAAGATCGTGGTTGAAGTTCGCGGGGAGAACCGCGAAACCCCCCCAGTTCAACCCTGCCGCTGGTTTCCCCCCGGCTCAGCGGGATTCCCCCCGCCGGCGGCAGCCCGTTACAATCCCGCGCGATTTGCGCTGGATGCCGCTGGAAGCCGCTTACCCACCGCCGACGCTGGAGGTTGCCTCCCCGGGTTCCGGTCTTGCGCGATTGCGGCATGCGTGGGGGGTGCCGCTGATCTTTTTTCTCGCCGTGGCCCCCACTCTCACGTGGATGGAGTTCTCGAACCAGATCGAGAACCTGAACGTAGAAACCGCGCTGGAAATCCGCAGGGGTGGCCCGTGGCTGGTGCCCACCCTCATGGGAGAGCCCCGCTATCGCAAGCCGCCGTTGTGTGCCTGGATCACGGCGGCGGGGATCGACCCGGAGGTGGTGCGGCAGATGTCCAGCCTCGATGCCACGGTGCGCGAGCCGGCGTGGAAGCGCCTGGCGTGGCAGGTGCGCTGGCCGGCGCTGTTGATGTCGGCGTTGACGCTGGGGGCGGGCTATGGGCTGGGGCGGGTGCTTGGAGGCCCATCGGTCGGGCTGGCCGGCGCGGCGATCGCGGGTTCGTCGCTGCTGTTTCAGCGGTACGCCGTCTCAGCCACGACTGACGTGCCGCTGGCCCTCTGGGTCACGTGCGCCAACTTCTGCCTGGCACGACTGATTTTTCCAGACGATGGGCGGACCGTGCCGGCCGGGCTGACCTCCGGCGGATCGCAATGCGCTGGCGAACGGGCAATCGGTCGGGGTGAGGATTCCGATCGGGAAGGCGCAGCTCCTCGGCGGCCAGTCTCCGTCTGGTTCCTGTCCGTGGCACTCGGAGCCGCGCTGGGGCTGGGGATGATGAGCAAGGGCCCGGTGACGTTCGTGATGACGCTGTTGCCGGCGGGGGTTTTCGTGGCGTGGCGATGGTGGCTCCAGAGGCCCATGCGCGTGGATCGACGGCTGATCCTGCCGCTTGCGGTCGGCACGGTGCTGATGCTGGTGGTGGGGTTCTGGTGGTTCGCGTATGTGCTGTGGATTCATCCGCAGGGGCTGCAAACCTGGTGGTGGGAGGTCTTGCGGACTGATCCTTCGGAGGCCGCCACCGCAAGCTGGTACGACTACATCAAGCTCCTGCCGCTGATGGCTCCGTCGACTCTGCTGCTGCTGGCCGGGCTGTTTCTGGCCGGGCGGGCCACCCTGGCACACACGTTCCGCCGGCTTCCCGGGGCGCAGAACGATGCGGTGCAGCGCCTGATTTTCGCCGGCACGCTGATACTGGTGCCGATTGTGGTGATGAGTTTTTTCCGCGACCGGAAGCCGCGATATCTCTACCCCTTTGCCATCCCCGCCGGCATTCTGACGGCGCAAGCGTTGTTCTGGTTGGCGCGAACCCGTGTGGGTGCGTGGCTGCGATGGGGGCATTGGGGGATCGTTGCGGTGGTTGTGATCGGATTGCCGATCGTCGGAGCCACGGGCGCGTTCGACCGCGTGCGCGTCGATGGCTCCCCGTGGTTTAGCCCCGGGCAGGGGGCGGGCTTGGCGACGCTGTCGGTGGCGATCGTCGCCGCCGGCGCCTGGCTGACTCGCAAGCATGTGCGATGGCTGGCGCCGGCAACGCTCGTGGCGATGCTGTACTTTCAGGCGGTTCTGACCGCCGGCAAAAGTGTGAACCGCTCAGGCGACGGGGTGAGCGAGATGCTGCCGATTGCGCAGATCCTGTGGCAACGGTATCCGGATGTTGTGCCCTACGACCTGTCCACGTTGAAAAAGCGCATTCCGCCGGACTTGGCGATCTACCTGAACCGGCCGATCCGAAAAGCGCGGTCGGTGGAGGAAATCGCGCCAGGCCCGCATCCGGTGCTGTACATCGATCGGCACAAGCCGTCCGAACCTGAGCCTGCGCCGGCGGAGGGTTTTTCTGTACTGGCCAGGGTCCCGCGTGACCGCGACACCTGGGTGGCGTT
>JAVQWE010000448.1:0-2846 GCA_033579175.1 Phycisphaerales bacterium
CATCGTCGCCGAGCGGAAGGGCATTGACCTTCGCGGCACTCAGGTTCGGGTGACGAAGGAGATGATCGCCGATCCGGTGAGACGAATCGGAAAACTCACCGTGGAATTCACACTGGGCGTCCGGCTGAATGCGGATCAGAAACAAATGCTGGAGAATGCCGCCAATGCGTGTCCGGTGCACCGGGCGCTTGCGGGAACGATCGAGATGCCGGTCGTCTTCCGCTGGCCGGATTGATCCGTCGGCCGGTTGCTCTGAGGTTTGCCCTGTCCATCGGCGCGGTTCCGGTATATACTTCCCTTCGGTGAGACTGGTGGTGGTCATTTTCTGCGTGACGGCGTTGTTGGCCAATACGCTGGTGGTGATGCCGTCGGAGCTCGCCGGGCTGCAATGCGGATCGGAGCGCACGCACGCCGGCTTGTGGGAGTGCTGCTGTGCGGAGGGTCTTCCAAGCTCTGCCCGGTCTGCGCCCGATCCTCAATTCCCCGACTCCGATTGTCCTGCCTGCTTCTTCTGCAAAGTATCTCCCGCCGGCTTCCTGCTTTCCGCCGCCGTGGCGGTGTTGCCGGTTCCGCCTGCCAGCGCCTATGAGCATCCGTTCGGCGCATCGGTGCCGCTGGGCGTGATGCTCGATCCCTCCGTGCCGCCTCCAAGGGCCTGAAGACCGTGCAACGGGGCTGGCTGTGGGAAGGCCTTTCCCGCGGCCAAGTCGGACTGCCGTCTTCTGGAGGCTGAAGCATGAGTCTGATTTCAGAATCCCCGGGGATGATCCCCGGCGGAGGTCCGAAGATCGACGATCGAGGCCGTATCCCCATGCCCGCATACCCGTGGAAGGTGCGCATTCTGCTTCCGGCGGGGGTGGTGCTGGGTTTGCTGCTGGCGCTGGGCTGGTCAACGCGAGAGGCGTTACTCCCGGCGACAGAGGTTCGCGTCGTTCCGGTGGTTTTGAGGCCCGTCGTCTCCGCCGCACCGGTGAATTCAAGTCTGGAAACGTCTCAGCCAGGTGGCGCGGCCGGTGTTGTAGCGCAGGCCGCCGGCTGGATCGAGCCTGATCCGTACGCTACGGCGATCACGGCACTGACCGACGGCGTTGTGCGCGAAGTGCTGGTGCTGGAAGGTCAGCCGGTGCGTGCCGGGGATATCGTGGCTCGGCTGATCGATGAAGACGCCTTCCTTGCCTTCAAACGCGCCGAAGCCGAGTTGGCCGCGCGCCGTGCGGAGCTGACGGCGGCGCAGCGCCAGTGGGATCATCCCGTGGAGCGCCGGCGTTCCGTGGCAACCGCTGAGGCAATGGTGGAAGAGACGCGCTGCGAACTGCGCAAGCTTGAGGCCGACATCGCCGTGGAACAGGCCCGTGTCCGTGAGCTGGAGGATCTGGTCGCCCGGCTGGAACAGGCCGTTGCCTCTCGCGCTTCCGGCGAGCAGGAGCTTGCCGCCGCCCGCTTCAAGCTGGAAGCCCAGCGTGCCACGGTGCGCGCCACAGAGGCACGCGGGCCTGTGCTTCAGGCCCTGCTTCAACAACGGGTGGCCGAAGCCGAGGCCGCATCCGAGAACGCCCGCCTGCGGATTGAGGAATGGCGTGCGCTGGAAGCAGCGAAAGCTGCGGTCGCGCAAGCTGAGATCGCGTTGTCCGAAGCAGATCTGCGGCTCAGGCGTACGGAAGTGCGCTCGCCTTGCGACGGCGTGATCATGAGCCTCCTGGCCGAACCCGGGGCCAAGCTGCTGCTGGGGATGGATTCGCCCGACTCGGCGTATGTCGCCCGGGTTTACGATCCCGCACGCCTGCAGGTGCGGGTGGATGTGCCGCTGGCAGATGCTCACAAGGTGGGAGTCGGCTCTCCCGCCGAGGTCTCTGTCGATGCGCTTCCCGGCCGGCGACTTGCGGGTGTCGTGACCCGCATCGTGAACGAAGCCGACGTCACCAAGAACACGTTGCAGTTCAAGGTAAGGCTTCTGGAAGTGGCCGACGGGCTGAAACCACAGATGCTGGCACGGGTGCAGTTTCTGCCCCGGCCGGCGGGGGGAGGGGCCGGAACGCAGCCCTCCAAGGCATCTGCCGTCACAAGTCATATGCCCTTCGTGCCCGAAGCCCTCCTCCGGCGCGATGGGGGAGCGGCTTTTGTTCTGGTTGCGGATCGCCGCGAGGGCGTGGCGGTGAGGCAACGCGTTGAAGTGACGGAACATCGGGTTGATGGATGGGTGGCGGTGAGTTCGGGGGTCGCGGCGGGCGACGATCTGATTGCTGAGCCGGCCGGCCTGAAGCCCGGTTCGCGCATTCGCATCGTCGGCGAGATGGATACCGCATCGGTCGGAAGGGAAGGGCAGTAACCGTGGCGTTTATTGAATGCCGTGGGCTCACGCGGGAATACCGTCGGGGAGAGAATGTAATCCGCCCGCTGGATCGGCTGGACCTGGAAATTGAGCGCGGCACATTCCTGGCACTGATGGGGCCCAGCGGCAGCGGGAAGACGACGCTGCTGAACCTAATCGCCGGAATTGATCGTCCCACAGCCGGAACGCTGCTGGTCGACGGGACCGACATCGGCCGTCTGAGCCGTTCGGAGCTTGCCGACTGGCGTGCCATCCATGTGGGCTATGTCTTCCAGTTATATAACCTCGTGCCGGTCTTAACGGCCTACGAGAACGTCGAGCTGCCTCTGTTGCTGCGTCCGCTTTCGAGGCGGCAGCGGCATCAGAAGGTGGCCGAGGCGCTGGAGCTGGTGGGCCTGGCAGACCGGCATGATCACTTCCCTCGGCAGCTTTCCGGCGGGCAGGAACAGCGCGTGGCGATTGCCCGGGCGATTGTGGCAGACCCCACCCTGATCGTGGCAGACGAACCAACCGGCGA
>JAVQWE010000449.1:0-2841 GCA_033579175.1 Phycisphaerales bacterium
GAACCGATCGCCAAGGTCCCATGTCAGGCCATTGCCGATCGGATGGTCCTTGAATGTCGGTGTGCGAATCTCGCGTCCGGCGACGCTGATCTTGAGATACAGATCGGGAGAACCAGGGTTGAGCGAATCATAGGCCTCACGCACCTGCCCGACCGGTCCAGGCTTCACCGTGAGCCGGATTGCCTCGACGCTGCCCCCCTCAGGCACGTTGCTGTGCTTCCACCAGCCGACGGCCAGCATCAGGCCGGCCGGAACCAGCAGCAGGAGCCGCACGAGGTACGAACGGGCGCGTGCAACCGGCAGGGACGGTTCAGTCATGCGGCTGTTGTACCCGTGCGGGGCTCAGACTGTCAGGGGGTGTCAGCCTTGCAGGAGGCAACGATCCGTCGGATACCGAACCGGGGTCGGCCGGCGCACATGCGGCTTTCGGCCCGGTTGCCTGCGGGTCCGGCAGCCGCACACAGAGTCCCGCGAGGATCGAGAGCACCACCGCGGCGCAGAACCAGTAAACCCCCGCTCGGGCCTCCACTTCGATCACCCCGCGAAACTGCACGACCACGATCAGCACCGCCACCACCAACACGTCCAGAAGGGAGTATTTTCCGGTGAGGTCTGCGGCCTGATGCAGCCGGCGGCGCGCCTGGAGGGAAAGGCGCATCAGCCCGCTGGTGGCCGTCAGCAGCGCCAGCAGCTTGGCGACCGGAAAGATGACGCTGAAAATCAGAAGGATCACCCCGATCCAGACGTGGCCGTCGATGAACAGGCGTCGGATGCCTCCAGGAAGCGAATATTCACGCGACTCACCAAGCGTCTTCAACTGGGCAAACGGCACGGTCAGGGCCACCGCCAGAAAAACCAACGCAACGGCGGCGAAGGTGACGGCAACCCGATTGTCGCGCAATCCCCCCAGCAACGGCCTCGGCGAAGCATTGCAGAAGGGGCAGGCGGGCAGAATTGTCCCCCCCGGCAGCGCATAGCGCTTCCCGCAACGCCGGCACGAGATTGTCCAGACCCGAGGTTGTTCGCCAGTGGATGTCACGCCTGAAGCTCAATCACCTGGCCAATGGGGATCTGATGGTCGTCGCAGAGCACCGCGTTCAATCGAATCTGCACTCACGGGTCAGCGCGCGGCGCAGACGCCGGAGATACTCCTCGGCCGTGATCTCGATGCATCCGAAGCGTCGTAAATGCGGGGTAACGGTCTGCGTATCCAGCAGCTCAAAGCCACGTTCGCGGAGTCGCTCCACCAGGTACACCAGAGCCACTTTGGAGGCGTCGCGCTCTCGATGAAACATGCTCTCACCGAAGAACGCCGCCCCCAGACTCACGCCATACAGCCCACCAACCAGCCGGCCGTTCCGCCACGCTTCGACGCTGTGCGCATGGCCCAGCGCATGCAGTCGCCGGTAGGCTTCGATCAGGACCGGGCTGATCCAAGTGCCGTGCTCATGCCGACGAGGGACGCGCATGCATTCCGTCATAACCCCCGCGAAATCATGGTTAAACCGCACTTCGAATCTTCCCTGCCGGATGACCTGCCGCAACGTGCGTGGCACGTGAAACTGATCCAGCGGAAGAATGCCACGCGGATCGGCCGTGTACCAGCGGGTGACCCCATCCGCATCGGTCATGGGAAACGCCCCACAGGCGTAGGCGGCCAACACGTTCTGCGGGTCCAGCGATTCGGCCTGCATCGGAGCATGAATTCTCTTTTGGTTATCAAGGGACGCAACCGCCAAGACGCCTGGGGCGTGGCGCGCGTCTCCCCCTCCCCCAAGGTTGCCTCAGATTTGCCGGAATCGCTCAAGGCGGTTGCAGAAAACGTCCGATAACACGGGGGTGTGCGCGCCCGCTGTAATCCCGCCGTCGGGATGGCGTCTTTTTCCGGTAACGCCGGGTGCAAAGCGCAGCCGGCGGGCGGAGGCTGGGGCAGCCCGTTCGCTTGGCTTGTGACGGGGTTCCCCGGCGGCTACCATCGCCAGAATTCAACCCGATGACCCATCGGGGAGGACGCATGAAACTTGTGGTGACGATTCCCGCCCTGAACGAGGATAAGACCATCGCTCAGGTCATCAGCGGGATCCCGCGCAACATCCCGGGAATTGATGAAATCGAGGTCATTGTCATCAACGACGGTTCCACGGATCGAACGGCCGAGGTGGCAGAGCGCGCCGGCGCCATCGTCATCAACGTAAGTGGCCGTCCCGGCTTGGGTTACATCTTCCGCACCGGGCTGGAACGGGCCATGCGCCGCGGGGCCGACATCATCGTCAACATCGATGCCGACGGGCAGTTCAACCCCGGCGACATCCCCCGCCTGGTTGAGCCGCTTCTGATGGACGAAGCCGATTTCGTTACCTGCTCGCGGTTTGCCGACCCGGCCCTGCGCCCCGAGATGCCGGCGGTCAAATACTATGGCAACAAAGCCGTCACCCGGATCATCAACTGGATCTGCGGCGGAACCGATTTTACCGACGTTTCCTGCGGATTCCGGGCGTTCAACCGCGAGGCGGCCTATCGTCTGACCCTCTTCGGACGCTTCACCTACACCCAGGAATGCTTTATCGACTTGTTCAGCAAGGGTTTACGCATCGCCGAGGTGCCTCTGAAGGTGCGCGGCGTTCGAGAACACGGCAAGAGCCGGATTGCCTCAAATCTCTGGAAATACGCCACCAACAGCCTGCCGATCATCCTCCGCGCTATGCGCGATATTCAGCCGATGAAGTTCTTCGGAGGCATTGCCGCGATCATCGGCATCCCAGGGCTGCTGATGGCCGCCTTCGTCACCATCTGGTACTTCGTCAACTGGAAAACCACGCCCTTCAGCATGATGATCCCGGC
>JAVQWE010000450.1:0-2840 GCA_033579175.1 Phycisphaerales bacterium
GCAACGGCGCCGGCGGCTCCGATGAGCAGACCAACCAGTCCCCCGATGATCAGATAAAGAACCATGGCACTTCCTCACAGCCCGGTTCGTGTCACGGACACGCCCGGGCAAAGCACGGTGGTTGAGGAAGCCCGTTCGTGAGATTCCGTTACGTCGCGTGAGGATCAGCACCCGGCCGATCCTGCGAAAAATCGGGGTGACGTGAGGAAGGTGGCGCCCGTGAAGGCCTATCTGCCAAAACCCGACGAGCCGCACGGACGCGACAGGGTCCATCCGGCCCGACCAGGCTTACCAACGGCTCGCTCCACGCGCCGGCCGCGCTGGCAAACGACGCGGCAACGCGCAGCGCCCTGTGCACCGCCACTGCAACGGCGATCCCAAGGACAACCAGCCACCCGGTCAGGTGAAAGGTCCAGCCGGCATGTTCAGGCAAGAAATCCACGATTTGACACGCACCCCCGCTCGGGAACGCTTGGGCAAACCCGGCGAGACGGAACGTCAAAACAGGCCTACGACCCGAAGCCCCCTCATTCCAGGGTGCACTTCGGGAACCGATCGAACGCCAGGAGCTATTCCGACGTTTCGATCCGGATAAGATATCATAAGTCGCGCCGGAACCATTGACAAGCGCCTCCTCACCCCCCGCAACTACCGATAACTTCCCCCCGCATCGGCAGTTGCGCTCGGAAAGCAATTCCCCAGGCAACCTTGACGAATTACTGACATTTCCCGGGTAAACTCGCCGACTCGGAGCCGTCTTTCCATGCTCTCGCGCCGTCAATTCCTCCACTCGACTGCCGTTTCCCTCGGCTTTCTGGGCTTGCGTCGACTGTTTGCCCAGCCCGTCGCCAGCGACCTGGCCCCGGCCGGCTACGGACCGCTGCGGCCCGACCCGTCGGGAATTCTCGATCTTCCTGTCGGCTTCTCCTGTCACGTCTTCTCGCGAACCGGGCAGGTGATGGACGACACCCTGCGCGTTCCCGGCGCGCACGATGGCATGGCCGCGTTTGCCGGGCCGGACGGGCTGACGCTGCTGGTCCGGAACCATGAGCTGGAGCTGGAATCGACCCATCACCCCTTTGGCGCCGACTACAGCGGACTGGCGCGCCTCAGCCCCGGCAGGCTGTACGACGAGGGCTTCCACGGCAGACCCTGCCCCGGTTGCACCACCACCCTCCTGTACAACACGCGCGATCGAATGCTCGAACGCCACTTCCTTTCGCTGGCAGGAACGTTGCGCAACTGTGCCGGTGGACCCACCCCCTGGGGAACCTGGATCAGTTGCGAGGAAACCGTCGTGCGGGCCGACGGCAGCCGATACCGCAAGGATCATGGCTACAACTTCGAAGTGCCCGCTTCGCCGCAAATCGCTCTGGCCGATCCGATTCCGTTGCGCGCCATGGGTCGATTCAACCATGAAGCCGTGGCGGTGGATGCAAGATCGGGCATCGTTTACCAGACCGAGGATCGCGACGAGGGCCTGATCTACCGGTTCATTCCCAAGGTGCCTGCTCGGTTGCACGAAGGGGGCAGGCTCCAGGCGCTGCGGGTTCGCGATCGCAGAAGCCTCGACACGCGCAACTGGCAGGGCGACCGCACGATTCGACCCGGGCAGGTGCTGGATGTGGACTGGGTCGATCTGGAAGACATCGAATCTCCCACCGACGAACTCCGCATGTGGGGCTTCTATGCCCACGGCGCCGCGCGATTCGCCCGTGGCGAAGGCATGTGGGCTGGACAGGATGGCATTTACTTCGCCTGCACCAACGGGGGCAGCCGCAGACAGGGGCAGATCTTCCGGTATGTTCCCTCCCCCCGCGAAGGCACCCCCGACGAAGATACCGCGCCGGGAAAGCTCGAGCTGTTCATCGAGCCGGACAACAGCGATCTGATGCAGAACGCCGACAACCTCTGCATCGCTCCCTGGGGAGATGTCATCTTCAGCGAGGATGGTCCCGGAGATAACTTCCTGCGTGGTGTCACCGCCGACGGACGCATCTACACCCTGGCGCGGAATGCCATGAACGACAGCGAACTGGCCGGCGCGTGCTTCAGCCCCGACGGTTCGACCCTGTTCGTGAACATCCAGCGGCCGGGATTGACCATCGCGATCTTCGGCCCGTGGAATGCCAGAAACGCCGGATGACTCGCATCTCTCGCACACCACGATCGACCGCCCCGATCCGGCTGCACCTTTCCGGACGGTTCGACGCTTCGTGAACGTTGGTGCCTCGGCGCCGGGACCCCCTCGGTCGTCGGCTTTGCCTGGCGGACATTGTGCGGGGTCCGGCGCAGCCCCCGTCCCGGCCTGCCAATCCCTTCGAATCAGCACGATGACCGTTCGCTCAACTCGCTCACGAGCGCAGAACCAGTCCCGACGTCGCCGCCGGCCCTGCCCCCTGAAGCGATTGTGCACGAGCGTGTGCCCTGCACAGTCATTCGGCCAAAACGCACAAGAACGCACAATTCCGCACAAGGCTTGGAGCCAGCCGCAGCGTGGTTGAGCCGGCGCCTGGGCTGCGGGTGAGATTCCTGAATCCGTTCTTCTGCCCCAAGGGGACGTTTCACAGGCTCGGGGGGGTTGGGGATCCATGCAAGAGCTCCCAGAGTTCCCCCGGCGCTGCGCGAACTTTGAGACCCGCGCGCAGCGCCGTCGGCACAGACCAGCGATTTTCAGGCAGAATCCCCGCAGAAAATTCCGGTTTTTTCCGGAAGGACCGTTGCGCGCATCTTCGCGGCCTGGCGCAGCGCGCCTGCGCGGATGGGCGCGACGTCGTCGACCAGCCCGGGGGAAACCACCCGCGGCGAAGGAAACCGGGCCGGCGCGTCACGCCGGCCCG
>JAVQWE010000451.1:0-2834 GCA_033579175.1 Phycisphaerales bacterium
CTCTTCGACGGCGATCGGTCTGAACACTCGCAAATATCACGGGCTCCTGGTGGCGGCGATGTCACCCCCCACCAGGCGCATGGTGATTCTGTCGAGGGTAGAAGAAACCGTGAAGATCGCCGGCCGGGTTTGGGAGCTGGCCTGCGTGGAATACCCGGGGGTGATTCATCCGGACGGGCATTCACTGATCCGCGCCTTCAATCCGCAGCCATATCCACGCTGGGCGTATCAGGACACCGGCTGGACGATTGAAAAAACCATCCGCTTTGCATCCAGCGTTCGCAATGAGCTGGTCATCACCTACACCCTTCTGGGTGGCGAGGGCGGCGTCGAACTGGAGGTCAAGCCCTTGTTCGCCCTGCGAGGCATTCATGAGCTGATGTACCAGTGGTCGGGCCGGCTCGAGGCGGAGGTGCCGGCAGAGCCAGGGGATTGCATCCGCATTCCTGCGACGGCGCGTACTCCGGAAGTCTATTTTTGTCACGACGGCACGTTCGACGGCAGCTCGTCCTGGTACCTTTCCACGATCTACCGTCGGGAACGCGAGCGAGGCTACGCCGGCCTGGAAGACCTGTGGATGCCCGGGACCATCCACTACCGCCTTGAGCCGGGACGACCCGTGCATCTGGCGGTTTCCACCGAACGCCTGGACCTGGCACGCACCTTGGAACAGCTCGAGTGGCAGGATCGCATGCGGCCCTCGGTTCCCGCGGTGGAAGATTCCGATCGCCGTGTGCAACGGCTGATCGCGGCGGCGGCGGAGCAGTTTCGGGTATGCACACCGTCCGCCGGGTCCGGGCCGTGGTCGAGCATCGTTCCGCAGTTTCCATGGACTGCCTGGTCCGTGCGCGACATGCTGATTGCCCTTCCCGGGCTGCTGCTTTGTCAGGGCCATCACGAGTTGGCGAGGCTCCTGCTGACGACGTTAGCCGGCCAGATTCGTCAGGGGCTGATTCCCAGCGAACTGGACGAGAAAGGGGGCGAGCCGGCGTACAACGCGTGCGATACTTCCCTGTGGTGGATCAACGCGCTGTGGCAGTATCTGGCGGCTTCCAACGACGAGCCGACCGCCGGGGCCATGCTGCCCCATGTGTTGCAGGTCATCGAGCGTTATCAAGGCGGTACCTCCCTCGGAATCGAGATCGACGGCGATGGATTGCTGCGCGTTCGCGCCCCGGGCCTGGGTTGCACCTGGATGAACGCCAAGGTGGGAGATTGGGTGATAACCCCCCGTCATGGAAGGCCGGTCGAGGTGAACGCGTTGTGGTACAACGCCCTGATGATCGCCGCGGCGCTGAGCGAGCGCCTCGGTGAGACGAGCCGCGTGGCGGGATTGCGATCGGCGGCGGCTCGACAGGCTGAGGCTTTCAATCAGCGGTTCTGGAACGCCACCAGCCACTGCTGTTTTGACGTGGTGTGGGACAACGGGGAAGACAGCTCCATCCGCCCGAACCAGTTGCTGGCGGTATCATTGCCGTTTCCGGTGCTGGCCCCGGTGCAGTGGAAGGCGCTTCTGCAGACTGTGAAGGAACGGCTGCTGACGCCCTACGGGGTGCGAACCCTTGCTCCCAGCGACGCCAGCTATCAGGGCAAATACGCCGGGGATGTGGTCTCCCGGGACCGGGCCTACCATCAGGGCAGCGCCTATCCATGGTTGCTGGGGCCGTATTCGACGGCCCTGTCCCGGGCGTTTGGGCGTTCGGCGTCAGTTCGCGAGGAAATCCGCAAAGTATGGCGAGGGTGCGTGGAGCATCTTCAGGCCGAGGGGCTGGGATTGTTGCCGGAGCTGTTCGATGGCGATCCCCCGCACCGCCCCGGCGGGGCGGTGGCCGACGCCCGAAGCGTGGGCGAGCTGGCGCGCGTGTGGCATGAGGAGATTCTTCCCACCAGTTCGCCGTTGCCAAATCAGGACAGAACCCGACAATACACGCCGGCACGGTAGTTCAAGCCATGGCATCGGCGCACGCGGGCACCTCAGGCGCCCTTCATGCCGGAAAGGGCAAAATCATGGAAAAGCAGGCATTCGGCGTGGTCGGACTGGGCGTCATGGGCGCAAATCTCGCCCACAACATCGAGAGAAACGGCTTCTCCGTAGCGGCGTTCGATCGCAGTGAAGAGAAGACCCGCGAATTCATCCAGAAATCAGCCGGGAAGCGGATCAAAGCGGCTTCCTCCCTGGCCGAGCTGGTTGCGATGCTGGAAAAGCCGCGTCGGATTCTGCTGATGGTACCGGCGGGGGCACCGGTGGATGCCGTGCTTGCCGAGATCAAGGGATTTCTGGAAGCGGGCGACATCGTCATCGACGGGGGAAACAGCCTTTACTCAGACACCGAACGTCGCGTCAAACAACTGGAAGCCGAAGGCAGGGGCATCAAGTTCTTCGGCATGGGAGTGTCTGGAGGCGAAGAGGGAGCGTTGTGGGGGCCGAGCCTGATGCCCGGCGGAGACCGGGAGAGCTACCAGCGGCTGAAACCCGTGCTCGAGAAGATCGCGGCCAAGGCGCCCTCCGACGGTGTGCCGTGCGTGACCTATTGCGGATCGGGAGGGGCCGGGCATTTCGTCAAGATGGTGCACAACGGCATCGAATACGGCGATATGCAACTGATCGCTGAGACTTATGCTCTGTTACGGAGCGGTTTAGGTCTAAATGCATCTGAGATAAGTAAAACCTTTGCGGCTTGGAATCGGGACGTACTGAACTCTTATTTGATCGAAATAACCGCTCAAATTCTAAAGGTATTGGATGAAGAAAGCGGAGAGCCTCTCGTGGATAGGATTTTGGACGTAGCGGAACAAAAAGGAACCGGAAAATGGACCTCGCAAGAAGCACTTGA
>JAVQWE010000452.1:0-2827 GCA_033579175.1 Phycisphaerales bacterium
CCGGGCATAAGCGGCAGGGAGACTGGCAAGCGGCCTGTGGGGTAACGGTGCGCGTCCCGCATCTGGCGTGGCTTTCAATGGCCGGCGAGGCGAAGCGCGATTACCCGGCGGCGATCGACTATCACTCGCCGTGGTTCGCCGAGTACCGGCTCATCGAAGACCACTTCGCACGCATCAACACCGTCATGACCCGCGGGCGGCCCCTGGTGAAAGTCGCCGTGATCCATCCGATCGAGTCGTTCTGGCTGTCTCTCGGGCCGGCGGAGCAGTACGCGCGGCAGTGGGAGCAGCGCGAATGGGAATTTCAGGAACTCACCCGGTGGCTGGCCTTCGGACTGATCGATTTTGATTTCGTCAGCGAGGCGAACCTCGCGCAAGCGCAGCCGGCAACCCCCCGACGCGAAAGGGTGCCGGAATTTCAAGTCGGTGCGATGCGGTATCAGGCCGTCATCCTCCCGAATCTCTGGACCCTTCGCTCAACCACGGTGCGTCATCTGGAGCGGTTCGTCTGCGACGGCGGATGCGTGATCGTCGCCGGGGAGCCCCCAAGGCTCGTGGACGCCCGCCCGGCTACCCTGCCTTCCAGCCTGTCGATGCGCTGGATGAAAATTCCTTTCTCGAAAAGCGCAATTCTGGAGCGTCTTGAACCCCTTCGCGAAATCGACGTCCGAAGGCATGACGGCACCCCCGTTGATTCGATCCTGCACCAGATCCGGACTGACGGTCGATCCAGATACGTGTTTCTCGCCAATACCTCGCGCGACCAGCAGGTGTCAAACGCCACAATCTGCCTCCGCGGGACCTGGGACGTGACGGAACTGGACACACGGACCGGAACAACCCGGCTGCGCCGTTCCCTCTGCGAGGGTGGCAACACGGAGTTTTCTCAAACGTTTTCGGCGCATGGCCATCTGTTGCTCGCATTGAGCCCGCGAAAACGCCGTCGGATGGCTGCCGTGGCACCCGAGCCGAAGTGGAAGGAAATCAGACGACTGACGGCTCCCGTGAGGGTAACTCTTTCCGAGCCCAATGCCCTGCTGCTGGATCAGGCCGAGTGGCGTGTAGATGACGGTCCGTGGCAACCGCGCGAGGAGATTTTACGGATCGACAACGCCGTCCGCCGGCATTTCGGCCTGTCCCCCCGCGGCGGGCAGATCGTACAACCGTGGGCCGACACCTCTCCCGCGCCGGTGCTGGGAATGCTGCAATTGAGGTTTCAGATTGAGACAGAGGTAGCCGTTGGCTCGCCGATGCTGGCGATGGAAGAGGCGGCCGCGGCAACCGTCTGGCTCGACGGGCGCGCGATCCGAAGCGTCATTTCGGGCTGGTGGGTGGATGAATCGATTCAAACCATCCGTTTGCCGACCCTCAGACCTGGACGCCATGAGTTACGGATCAGAATTCCGTTCTCGCGGAAGTCGAACGTGGAATGGTGTTATCTGCTGGGGGATTTTGGCGTGTTGGTTTCCGGCGCAACCGCCGTGCTCTCAACCCCCGTACGACGGCTGCAATTCGGGGATTGGACCAGGCAAGGGCTGCCGTTTTACGCGGGGAATGTCACCTATCATTGCGAGCTTGGCGAGCCGGGAAGACTTGGGATCGAGGTCAACCGGTTTCGCAATCCCTTGCTGTCCGTTGAGCTGGACGGAAAGCCTGCCGGCAAGATCGCATTCGCGCCATATCGGCTCCTCCTCGGGCGGCTTGCTGGGAACCACCGGATCGCCATCACCGCATACGGCAATCGCGTCAACGCTTTCGGGCCACTGCACCACACGAATGACAAGCTGAGCTGGGTCGGCCCGGCGGCCTGGCGCAGCGAAGGAACCGCCTGGTCGTATGAATACAACCTGAAGGCCATGGGAATCCTCGCCGCACCGATCCTCTATTCCGTGGAATGACTTCGGCTTCCGCACCTCTCGGGCAAACGGCACTCGATACGATCTAATCGAACGGTTCCGATACGATCACGTCCTTTGCTCGATTGCTCGGCGTTACCCGCAGGTCTTCGATTTTTCCGTTTCGCACGCTGCCGGAAACCACGGTCCGAAGCGGGGCGTGCAGCTTGAAATCGGCATTCCACCCCCGGGGCCAGGCCGGCAGCAACCGAATGACGCGGCCGTCGCATTGCAACAGCATCATCTGCAGCGCGATTTGCAGGACTCCTCCGTGATCAACGTCGGGCACTTCATCATGGAACTCGTTCCAGAAACCTGGAAAACGACTGCCATTATGGCAGTCAGGGGATGCCCGATGGATCAACGACTGCCGTGCGTCCTCAGCCAGCCCGAGGCAGGCCATCTGGATCACATCCTGATGCCAGCAGGTATGCTCGACGTGGAGCCGCGCGGCGAACGTATCCCGCGCCAGTTCCAGGCCGGGCTTGCCGATCCCATACAGGCGATACGGGAAAACGCAGTACAGTTCGGGGTTTTCAGTGTTTTTCTTGATGTCGAACCGCTCGGCAGGAAGAACCACTGATTTTCCGTTGCGCAGGCCCGTCGGAAGTGGTGGAAGCTCACGCAAAAGCCGGCGGCATCGTTGCACCAGTCCGGTCCCGCAAGGATGCAGCTCATCCAGTCGAACCGGCTCGGTCGTGTCCAGCAGCCGCTGGCACAGATACGTCAGTCCCGCAATCTCCGGCAAAGGATTGACCGCCCAGTGCCACGTTTCCAGCGCCTGGGCTGGCTCAAATCGGATTCGCCCGTTTGAGTCACGCGGATAGTGCAGGTCGAAGAATTCCGTTACGGCGTCAGCGATCGGCAACAGCACTTCTCGAGCGAATTCCTGATCTTCCGTATGCTCAAAATAAGACAGCAGGATCACCACC
>JAVQWE010000453.1:0-2825 GCA_033579175.1 Phycisphaerales bacterium
CGGCGCGCCCACCAGCACCAGTGTGCCATCCCGCTTCAGCAGCGAAAGGAACGGATCGAGATTGTGCGGTGCCGCCACGGTGTTCACGATCAGGTCGAAGCTGCGCGCGTGCCGGTTCATCGCCGCTGCGTCGTTGGAAAGGATCACGTGATCCGCCCCGAGGCGCTTCCCGTCGGCGATCTTGCCCGGGGACGTTGTGAACAGCGCCGTCTCGGCGCCGAAAGAGTGCGCGAACTTCACACCGATGTGCCCCAGCCCCCCGAGACCCACGATGCCCACTTTCCGCCCCTTCTCAGCCCCCCAGTGACGCAGTGGAGAGTAGAGCGTGATGCCTGCGCACAACAGCGGCGCGGCGGCGGCGGGATTCAGCCTGCTGGAAACCCGCAGCACGAACGCCTCTTTCACGACGATCCGCTCGGAATAACCGCCGTACGTCGCCGGCGCCGTCTTGTGCGGGTCGACGGAATTGTAGGTGAACACCGTCTTCCCGACATCGCAGTATTGTTCAAGGCTCTGGCGACAGCTTTCACAGGCTCCACAGGAATCCACCATGCACCCGACCGCCGCCAGATCGCCGGGCTTGAACCGGGTGACCTGCGCGCCGACCTTCGTCACTTTCCCGACAATCTCATGCCCGGGAACGCAAGGATAGATTGTCGGCCAGACCTCCTTCCATTCATTTCTGGCAGTGTGCAGGTCCGAATGGCATACGCCGCAATAGAGAATCTCGATCTCGACATCAGACGGCCCGACTTCGCGGCGGGGGATGGTCAACAGTTCCAGGGGTACGTCGGCGGCGCGGGCGGCAAAGGCGCGAACCTGTGGCATGACGCTCCTTTCGGCTGCGGATGAACCTTCGTGAGATTCTTGGCAGCCCTTCAGCCCGGATCAAGTCGGGTCCGGCTGCCGGGGGGCAAGCCGCTGCAACGCGTTCAACCTGTCCATGACACGCTGCGCGTGGCCTTGCGGGATGACTTCAGGCCAGTGCCACGCGATTCTGCCCGTCGGGTCAATCAGATAGGTTGACCGGATCACCATTCCCGGCGCTGCCGGCCCGCGCGGAATGTCCACCCACGCGCCATACTCGCGCATGACCCGGCGATCCGGATCGGACAGCAGCGGAATCCGCAGGTTGTATTTCCGGATGAATCGGCGGTGAATCTCCGGGCGATCCACGCTGACGCCGATCACTTTCGCGTTGGCGTGGTGGAAACTCTGGATCAGTCGCGTGAACTCATTGGCCTGACACGTGCAACCGGGCGTGTCATCCGCGGGATAGAAATAGAGCACGACCCACTGCCCCCGCAACGCCGACAGCGACACCGGCCGCTCCTCCTGATCGAGCAGTTCAAAGTCCGGCGCGGGCTTGCCGATCGCCGAGGAACGTTCGGAAGCGGCGGCCTCGGTGACCTGCGGCGGGGGGCGGTCCCGCCGATGACCGACCACACGCGGCGCTGCCGTCGTCCGGAACTCGTCGGAAGGCCGGCCTTCGGCCTCTTGCGTTGCCGAATCCGACGCGGCGCAACCCCCCAGCAGCAACAGAACCAGCAGTGCGATTCGCATGTCAGCCGTTCATCATCTCACGCAGCGCCGCTGCCACCGCAGTGATCTTATCGTCCAGATGCTGATACGCATCAACCTGCCGCACCTGCGGATGCCGGCCCCATAATTCCAGCAGCCGCCGCCCCGATTCGATCGCCGCCGGCTCGCGCTCAAAACGGACTTCGTTGCCGGCGGCGCCGTCGTAAATTCCGATGACGGCGGCGGTCTGCATCCAGATCACGCCGGTGTAACGCGACAGTTCCGCTTCGAGGGAGGTGCGAAGATCGCGCCAGTAATCCTCGGGGCCTTCGGGCCAGTAGGTGGCACCGTCGATGGTTCCGCGATCCAGAAGCAGCGTTTTCCCCGGATTCTCTGCAGCGATGCGGGCTTCCTGCTCCAACTGCAGCCGATAGATTTGGCGCTGCGCCGCCCGGCGGTTGTGCAGGTCCAGCCGATCCCAGGTGGTACCCAGCCGCCGGTACACCTGCGTTGCCGCCTCGGGAACGAGGACAAACCTCGGATCGCGCCGCACAATCTCCGCGACGATGACGCTCTTGCCCGCCCCCGGCCCGCCGGTCAGGACATATTTGGGTGGAACCACCAAGGCGCAAAGGCTCCAAGGAGACAGAGAAGTTGTTATCTGACGATGCGCTTCATGCCTTCCTTGATCAATTCCACGTTGAAATTGATCAGATAACCCAGGCGAAGTTTCGTCAACTTCAGATAGGTGATCACTTGGGCCTTGAAGAGGGGGTTATCTTTCTCCACCGCCTTGAGTTCCACGATGATCTGCCCCTCGACCAGCAAATCGATTCGCAGACCGTCGTCGATGATCTCCCCGTCGTACTCGATGGGTACCATAACCTGACGTTGCACTCGGAATCCGCGCTTCTCCAACTCGCGTTTGAGGCATCGCTCGTAAATCGACTCGAGCAACCCCGGCCCGAGCGTTGAATGCACCTTAAACGCCGCGTCGATCACTTGCCTGCCGATTGCATCAAGCTCAGCGGGGATGGGTTCCATAACCGCTCCTTTCCTTTTCGTTCGAGATTGGTGGTTTCACACCGATTCAGCTGCTCTGATTCTCGACCCTCGCTCTCATCCTTTTCTTCTTCGTGCCTTGGTGCCTTGGTGGTTCAACCAATCCTACACCAGCGGGGGTCGGCCGAGGGATCGGCGGATGGTGCTGATCTGCCCGGCGTGCATGGCAACGTGGGCGGGGGCGAACGCCAGCATCGCACCAACCGTGTTGAACCGGGGGTGATCCAGCGGCGCAGCAAGCT
>JAVQWE010000454.1:0-2821 GCA_033579175.1 Phycisphaerales bacterium
GTTCATGCAGGCTTCGCCGTTGCTGCCGGTTTCGCCGATTCCGTGCAGGAACACCAGCGTCGGCCATTTGCGATCCGGCGTGTAGTTGTTGGGGAGGAAAACCCCGAATTTTCTCCCTTTGTAGCCCTCCAGCGGCACCGTTCGAAAGCCCGTTCCGGGCTTCACGGCCGCGTTCGTCGCCTTGATATGGGAATTTGAACTCCCGCAGCCAGCCAACATCAGCAGGCCCAGCATGGGCAACAAGGAATAAGACAGCCGCATCGCAAATGCTCCTTTCGGTGGCCTGAAAGAACCTGGATGAAAGGCCAGAACGGTGCCGAATCAAACCATGTTACCCGATGGAATGCAAGCCCCGGGCTTCCGTGCCCGGCAAGTCTTGCTGTCAGGAATCCACCACGGAGAATTATCGGCATGGCGAGGCTCGGGGATTTACCGCATGTTCTTCGGACGATCGGCCCCTGGTCGTTTGTCCGCCGCGTCTGGCGGGAGACCCTCGACGACCACGTTTTCACCTGGGCCGCGGCACTGGCCTATTCGTGGATGTTCGCCATCTTCCCCTTTCTGATCTTCCTGCTGGCCTTGCTGCCCTACCTTCCCGAGCAGTTCAAACGTCCGGCCACAACGGAAATCAAGGAAATGATCGCTCAGGCGATTCCCTCCCAAGCCGGCCAGACCCTTCAGCAGGCGGTGGACCGGCTCTTTGAGAACCCCGCCGGTGGCCTGCTGACGGTGGGCATCCTCGTGGCTCTCTATGCCGCCAGCGGAGGCATGAACGCCACGATGGCGGCGCTGGACAGGGCCTATGACGTGGAGATCGGACGAAAGTTCGTCCAGCAACGGGTGGTGGCGATCCTCCTGACGATCACCGTTGCAACCCTGATCCTGCTGGTGCTGTGTCTGATGCCAGTGACCACCCAAGTGTTGAACTTCTTTGAAATCAGGGGCTGGCAGGCGGCGGTGATCAACGTCCTGCGTTACACCCTGGCCACGGTGCTTTGCCTGACCATCCTCTCGCTGATTTACCACTTCGGGCCGTCGGTACGATCGCATTGGACATGGATTACCCCCGGCTCGCTCTTCGTCGTAACCGTATGGATCCTGGTTGCGTTCGGCTTCCGCTTCTACATCGACCACTTCGCGGCCGCCAGTTACGCGCGCACCTATGGCGTCGTCGGATCGATTGTGCTGCTGCTGCTGGTTCTTTATGTCGATGCGATCGTTCTGCTGATCGGGGCCGAGATCAACAGCGAAATTGACTTCGCAGTGCTGGGCCTGACCAGCAGCGCAAACCCTCAGGAGCGATCCATCGCCCGTCAAAACCTCTCGGAGAAGGAGAGATTCATGGCCAGCGAACTGCAGAAGCGTCGGCCGGCGGCGATGTCGATGCTGGCAGCGCGCGGGCTGTCTGCGCCTTCGGGAAGATCAGCTGGTGAGACAGCACCGCCCCCGTCGGCGGGAGCGACTTCGACGCACCAATCCGGCTGAGCCCTCTGTCCGTGAATTGTCCGCTGCCGGATGAACCGATGCGATTTCTTCGTAAGTTTAGGCGCCGCTACACTTTACGATGTGGAACGTGCCCCGCTTGAACCGTTCAAATCCCCCTTGCGGCGCTGGTTGGCGCTGCTCATGGTGCTTGTCGGCGGGGAGTTGGTGCTGCTGTTCGGCGGTTCAGCACTGCCGCTGCGACGCCCCGTGCAGGCTGCCGTGGCCGTCGCCGTCGTTGCGGGGGTTGCGGCCGCACTGTGGCCCCTGCATCTGCCTCGTTTGCAGCTCACGCGGTTGGGCCGGGTAGCCGCCTCGGTCTTGTGCGTTCTCGCCGCCACCGGCTACCTCTATTTCACCGCCGATCGCCAAGGCAGGTCGTTTCTTCCGCGATATACCGACGAGTTCAGCTATCTGCTGCAATCCAAGATGCTGGCGGCGGGGAGATTGTGGTTGCCAGCCCATGCGCATCCGGAGTTTTTTGAGTCCTTTCAGATTGTCGTCGAGCCGGTTTACGCTTCGATCTATTTTCCCGGGGCTGCCCTGGCCTATGCGGTGGGGGTCCTGATCCATGCGCCGCAGTGGCTACCACCCCTGGTGCTCAGTGCGCTGTGCGTCGAGCTGCTTCGACGGATCGCCGGGCAGTGGTTCGGTCCGGCAGCGGGCTGGCTGGCGGCCCTGATGCTGGTGGGGCTGAGTCTGTTTCGACTGCAGTCGATCATGACGATGGCTCAGGTTCCCGTGCTGCTTGCGGGGCTTACCATGATCTGGTCCTGGCTGCGATGGCGCGACTCTCGAGGCCGTGGATGGTTCGCACTGCTGGCGGTGGCGGCCGGTTGGGCGGCGATCACCCGACCCGTCGATGCCTTGTGCTTTGCCCTCCCGATCTTTTCGGCGGTGGCCGTGGAGCTTTACCGACTCGGCGGAACCGCGGCAGTCCGGCTCGGCTTGCTTGCCTTGGCCTGTATCCTGCCTTCTCTGACGATTCAACTGGTTTTCAATCGGGGTATCACCGGCGCCTGGTTTCGCACTCCCTTTGGCTTTTATGCCGAACGATTCAATCCGGGCACCGAATATGGGTTTGGGCGTCCGGCGGGATTGCCGCAAAC
The DNA here is from genome assembly GCA_033579175.1 of Phycisphaerales bacterium. GTDB lineage: Bacteria > Planctomycetota > Phycisphaerae > Tepidisphaerales > Tepidisphaeraceae > JAVQWE01. The sequence continues at coordinate 2,592 of JAVQWE010000454.1, forward strand.
TCAATTGCCTCAGAAACTTGCGTACTATGAGAGCTTCACCCGCCCCTTCCTCCAGAACCACACGCCGCGCGCCGTCTGGCGTGCCTGGAAGGAACGTCGACTGCGGGAAACCCTGCTGAACGGGCTGCCGCACCCGGTGCTTCTGGCGCTGCTGCCGGTGGGGATGCTGTCGCTGGGACGGTCCGCCTTGGCCGTCGCGATCGCCCCCCTGCCGCTGTTTGCGCTTCTGT
>JAVQWE010000455.1:0-2812 GCA_033579175.1 Phycisphaerales bacterium
TGGCCGGAGTCCCGGCACAGGCGCAGAAACTCGATTTCCATGTCGCCGAACGTGCGGAAATCCACGGCGATTAGATTGGGAAGTGGCAGCCGATCGCGCGAATCGTGGCGGAAGATGACCAGGCCCTCCGGTCGCAGATGGCGGCTGGTCAAATGCAGTGCCAACTGGAGGATTTCATCCGCCTGAGTCTGCAGGAACTGGTAGGGGGGGTCGAGGAAGACCAGATCGGCGCCGGTGGCGTCGACGGCATCCGGCCGAGTGTTGGCCAAATGGAACCACTTGAACAAATCCCCCGGGACGATTCGCGATCGGGCCGCCACCTGAAGCTTGGTGATGTTCTGCGAGAGCCTCGCCAACGCAGAACGATCGGCTTCAAAGAAGGTGCAGAACCTGGCGCCACGGCTCAGAGCTTCCAGACCGAGGCTTCCGGTGCCGCAGAAGCAGTCGTACACCAGCGATCCTTCGATGCGCGGCGCCAGAATATCGAAGAGCGATTGCTTGGCACGATCGGTGATGGGTCGGGTGGCACTTCCTTCCGGAGGAAGGATCGGCCGACCCCGAAACTCGCCGCCGATGATGCGCATGGCCACGCTTGAATGTAGCCGAAACCACTGGCGTTGGCATTTCCGGCAGGATGTGTCGGCCGGGAGGTCGAAACGCAACTCGCCGGCCACAAATGCCTTGCCGATGATGATCAAGCCGGCAGCGTGCCGCCGCCGGGGCGAAAAGTTGCCGTGGCCGGGCTGCAGAGGGTATGCTCCTGTTCGTGGCCGACCGCACAATCCATTATGAAGCGGCGTTTGAGGCCTACCTGAGGCAACGGGGCATCCCCTATGTGGCCGTGGATGAGGCTAAGAAGGCTCTCTTCTGCCGCGCGAAGCTCAAGAGCTTTGATTTCGTCGTATATAACCGATCCGGGGCGAATCTGCTGGTCGATGTCAAAGGCCGGCAGTGCCGTGGACGATCCGGACGGCAGAGCTTCGAAACGTGGATCACAGAGCGAGATATCGAAGACCTGATGCAGTGGGAACAGGTCTTCGGGAAAGGTTTCAAGGCCCTGCTGACGTTCATTTACTGGATCGAGCCGCCGCTCACTCCGGAACCCGGGATGTTTGAGTTCCGGGATCGATGGTATCTGCTGCTGGGGGTCGATCTGGCGGAATATCGCAATCACATGCGTCGGCGCAGCCCCAAATGGGAGACCGTTAGCCTGCCAGCCGAGGATTTCCGGCAGCTTGCCCGCCCGATCGAGCAATGGTTATCATCCGTGGAATGAAGGCTCGACTCTGGAGCATCGTCGCCGTCGTGATGTTGCTTTCGCCTGCGCCATCGACCGCCCTGGCGCAGGACGACGAGAAAACCTATGACGCGCGCCTCGCCGGCCACAGCGAGAACGTCGTTCTGGATTCCGGGGGGACAGCCACAACCTACCTGCTGCTGGCGGCACTTGGGGTATTGTGCGCTGGCGTGCTGTTCAAGAGCGCCCATCGATCGCATCTGGACTAACGTTGGCGCTCCCGCGCCGGTCTTTCCAACTGGAGGTCTGCCATGAGATCAACACTCGTCTGGGTTCTGGTGCTGATCAATCTGCTGCTGCTGGCCGGATTGATCGGGAGAGTTTCCCGCCCGAACGCGGCCCTGGCTCAGAACCGACCCGCACCCGCCCGCCCGGGAGATTATCTGATGATTCCCGGGGAAGTGACGGGCATGCCGGCGGCGGTGGTGTACATGATCGACATTACCAACGGGCAGTTGGGCGCGATGGTCTATAACGACACCATGAAGCGGCTGGAGGCCATGCCGGGCAAGATCGACCTGGCCGCAGTGTTCTCGGAAGCTGCACCCGCGCAGCCGGAAGGAAACAAGCGGGTGAAGCGTTGAAACTGAACTGCACAGTTGCTCATCCGGCCGGTTCCGGTGAACGACTCAAGCCCCTTGCCATGGAGGCGAACATGGATCGCAAATCATTGACCATCGGGGTTCTCACGATTACGGCAACGATTCTGCTGGTGGCGAATCTGATCCCGCTGCCCGCGCCCGCGGTGGCCTCGCAGGTACTGAAGGATCGAGATTATTCCGTCGTGACGGCACGGCTGCCGTCGGGTGGTGACGGGCTGTATATACTCGACAACCGCACGGGGAAGATCGCCATCTTCAACTGGGACAACGCGCAACGGCGGATTCGTCCACAGGGTGTCGTGGCAGCTTCGGACGCCTTCGAACGGTAGGCCTCAGGAGTCCCGGATCGCGCCCGTTCCGCGGAAAACCGCCCGTTTTGCTGCAGTTTTGCGCGGCGGAGTCGTGACGCGTCGAACTTAACATAACATGGATTATGAGACGTTGCAGGGCGGTCGGGGACGATGAGCCAGCCCGCTGGCCGCTTGCAGCCCGTCGGCGCGCAGGCCGGCGGGTGAAGTCGGTCTGAACCGATCGGGCCAAGGCTGCCCCTTCATCGCGGGGACTCTGCCACGACGCGACGCCGTCGCTTGCCCGCCCGCCGCGACCGACGTGCGTTGGCCGAACGTCTTCCCGGCTGACGGAGCCGCCATCTGCTGCTCACGAATTCCGGTTTGCGGTGAGGTTTTTTCCGTTCTCGTCGCGTTTCGCCTCGTTCACAGAGGCTTTTCCTGCAGGGAGTGGGCCACAACGAGCTGTTCAAGCCGGTCGTCGATGGCCTTGGTGGCTACCTTCGGGTCATACCGCTCCAGCAATTCCGCCAGGCGGCTTTCGTAGTCAGCCGGACGCTCCAGCAGCCAGACGTCCATCAGCCGGCTGGCCACGTGATCGACACTGCCGTCGTGCAGGCATGGGG
>JAVQWE010000456.1:0-2796 GCA_033579175.1 Phycisphaerales bacterium
TGACGATCGATACGACCGCTGGTGTGCGGCTCGGTGGCAATCACATGCAGGCCCCCCAGCTCCGCCACCCCGCGGCCAAGGATGATGTCCGTGCCCCGGCCGGCCATGTTGGTGGCGACGGTGATCTGCCCCTTCTGCCCGGCCTGGGCGACGATGTCTGCTTCCTGCTTGGTCTGGGTGGCGTTGAGCACCCGATGTGCCCGTCCGCGTGCCTGCAGCCGCCGGCTCACTTCCAACGAAGCAAGTACGGATCGTGTCCCGACGAGAATCGGCACCCCTCGGTCGTTCAACTCACAAATGCGATTGACCACAGCCTCATATTTCTCTTCCATCGTGTCGAAAAACCGGATCGGCAGATGAATTCGAATACAGGGCTTGTTGGTCGGCACCCGGACGACCGGCCGACGGTAAATCTGCCACATTTCGCCGGCGGCTTCCCAGGCGGTGCCGGTCATCCCCGCCATGACCGGATACTGTCGGAAGAACCGCTGAAAGCTGAGCCGGGCGAGATTTTCCTTGTCCGCCGTCACCGGAACCCCTTCCTTGACCTCAATCGCCTGATGCAGCCCATGCCGCCAGGATCGATCCGCCATGATTCGCCCGGTGAACTCGTCGATAATCTGCACTTTTCCGTCGTCGGAAACCAGATACTGCTCATCGCGAATGTAGCAGTGAATGGCCGTAAGTGCTTGAGTGACAAGCTCTTCGCGGCGGCGCCGGCCTTTCCAGAAGCCGTTGTCGTTGGCACAGAGTTCCTCGAGTTTCTCTTCCCCGGCCGGGAGCATCTCGCATTGTCGGATCGTCCAGTCGATCTTGAAGTGCCGGCCCTCTTCCAGTTGCCGGGCGAGGGCATGGGCGGCCCGATAGAGCTTGGCGTTGGCCTCGGCGTCGGGGGAGTTGGAGATAATCAGCGGTGTGACGGCTTCGTCGATCAGGAGTGAGTCGGCCTCGTCCACGATCACCTTGAACAAGCCGGGAACGAGCAGCGGCTGACGGATTCCCTGATTCACCAGCAGAGAAATGGCTGTCTGCGAAGCGGTTCGAAGCGTGCCGAGGACCAGTTGGTCGCGCAGGAAGTCCGCCACGAGTTCCTTGCTGGTGACATACACCACGTCCCGACGATAGTGATCGATGCGATCGATCGGAGGGGTTTCGTGAATGACGAACCCGGTGCGCAGGCCCATCAGGTCGTAGACCGGTCCCATGAGCTGCGCATCGCGCTCCACCAGGTAATCGTTTACCGTGATGATATGCACCGGCCGGCCGGAAAGGGCCCACAGCGAGGCGGTTAACGACGCCGTGAGCGTCTTGCCCTCGCCGGTGGCCATTTCGCAAATATAGCCCTCGGCCATGGCCATGGCGCCCATGATCTGGCAGAAGAACGGTCGTTTCCCGATCGAACGCCAGACGGCCTCCCGGGCCAGTGCCATCCCACGTTCCAGAGCCGCTTTATCCTGATATCGACCGGGGTTCAGTCGCCCCAGCCGCGAGGCTTCTTTGATCCTGTCCACTTCCTCGCGGAAGCGATTGGCCCCGAGGGCGTGGATTTCCTTCTCCATGGCCTCGATGCGGGCCGCCTGTTTCTTCAGCTTCCGGAGGTAGGGCAGGCGGTTCTTATAGACCCCCACAAGCCGGGCGACGGCTACATCGAAACCGGTCAGCTCCGGGGCTTTGACGCGCCGGGCTTCGAAGATGCTCCAGAGTTCGTTCGCCGCGATCTGAGACATTGCCTTGAAGCAGACTGCAATCGAGCGCTTCGACACGACGCCACCGCAGGAGGTCACCTGGCGGCGGCAATCGAGCTCCCTGCTATCCGCCGCTGCTGGACTGAATCAACTGCAACAGCCGGCGCCACCATTGCCAGATCAGGGGCTTCTGATCGAGCGTGATCTTCACAAAGGCGCGCTGTCCCACAACGTAGTTACCGCGCGGGTTGGAAAGCTCCACGCGCAGGTCGAACTGCTCCTGCAAAGGCTTCTGCCCCGAAGGATCCTGCGGATCAGGAGCGATCTGCCCGCCGCCGACATGCGTCAACTGTGGATCGATCCTCTCCTGAGATGCCTGGATGAGCTTGTATCCCGTGGCATGCAGCACCTGATCGAAATCCCCGATCAGCCGTACCCGGGCGTCGCCCTGGCCATTGGCCTTGGCCACCAGCGCCACTTCCTGCTGCGTCAGGGCCGCCTTGATCACCACTTCATCGAGCTGGCGGATCACACCAATCGGCTGCTGTCCACCGGGGAGAAAGCGCCCGGGCAATTCGTGGAATTGCGGGGAGATGAATTCCCCATCGATGGGAGCGCGGATCGTCAGCCGGTCCTTGCGGCGCAGGGCATCCTCCAGTTGGGCCCGATAGACCTTCATTTCCTGCTGCTCGATCGCCGCCTGCGCCGGGTTGGTGGCCAATAGGGCCCTGACGCGGAGTTCGGCAGCGGCAAGGCGGGCGCGGGTTTCTTCAATCTGGGCGTTCAGGAAGTCGTCCTCCATGATCAGCAGGACGTCTCCCTTGCGGACGACCTGCCCATCTCGGGCCTTCAACTCCCGCACAAAGCCGCTGGATTCGGCGAAGACGTAGCGTTCCTCGCGAGGATTGACGATTCCTTCCGCATGAACGCTCACGTTGAACGGGATGATTCCGATCAGCAGAACGATCGCTGAAATCACCGAGAGCGTGAATGCCCAGGCGCGGCCACGCTTGCGGTGAAGTTCAGGCTCGATCGTCAGATACTTAAACAGCTTGAACGCCGGAACGCACGCCCAGGTGATAACCCCCCCCGCCGCCAGCAGCAGCCCCAG
>JAVQWE010000457.1:0-2796 GCA_033579175.1 Phycisphaerales bacterium
TGACCGGCCACGCAAACCACTGATTCCGTGCTTCCTCCGGTTCGCTTTCTGACCCTACCCACGCCAGCCGTCGGCGCGACACGATGTCTGTGCCGGCGGCTGTGTGTACGAAGCCCGCTGAACCCCTGGTGGCAGGCAGGGTTTGCGTTTTTTGACGCAGGCAGCAGAATCGCCGGGGTGATCCCAGCCGTGCTGAAGCGGGGCGCCGTCGATGCCGATCGCGCCGCTGCTGATGTTGTGCGCGACATCTGCCGTCGGCATGCGCGGAGCTTCTACTTCGCGTCCTTCTTCCTTCCCCGCAGGAAGCGGCTGGCAGCGTATTCGGTGTATGCGTTCTGCCGACTGCTGGATGACGCCACCGACAACAACCCCGGCGGCGAGCTGCGGGGGATTGAGGGTTTTGAGAGTGCTCTGGCCCGGGTGTATGAGGGGGACTTCGATGATTGCGGTGACGATGCCACCGCTGGTGTGATGCGCGCCTTTGCCCGGGCCGTCCGCGAGTATGACATCCCCAGACGATATTTCGAGGATCTGGCGGCGGGCTGCCGGATGGATCTGTCGGTCAGAACGTACGATACGTGGCCGCAATTGGAGAATTACTGTTATCACGTCGCGGGGGTTGTCGGTCTGATCATGAGCTGCATTTTCGGTCCGATCGATGAGGCGACGAAGCCGCGGGCGATCGCCATGGGCAATGCCATGCAGTTGACCAACATCCTCCGCGACATCGGGGAAGACCTGTTGCGGGGGCGGGTGTATATCCCGCGGGAAGATCTGGAGCGGTTCTGCCTGGCGCCGGCCGATCTTGCCGCCGGCAAAGTCGATGACCGGTTTCGCGGGCTGATGTCCCATGAGATCGAGCGTGCCCGGGCGCTCTTCCGAACCGGCGCCGAGGGCCTCTGTCGGCTCACCGACGATGGCTCGCGGCTGACCGCCAGTGCCATGGCCGTGATTTACGCCGGAATCCTGCGGGCGATCGAGCGGCAGGATTATGACGTATTTTCGCGCCGCGCGCGACTTTCACTGCTGCAGAAGTTCGCTCGCATTCCGGCGGCGCGACGACTGGCCCGCCGGCGGGAAGGGCAGCCCATCCCGGATGTTTTCTGAAGGGTCGCAGGGCGTTGAACACCTCATGAACCAGTGTAACTCGCCAGTAACGTCTGCGACGATCGGCTCAGCAGCCCTGCCGCAGGCCGGGCTTTCTGCCCCGCAACCTGAGGGAATCGAGTTGTTCCAGTCAGGCGCGATGCCCGAGGGTCATCACGCTGTGACGGCACCCGGTGGTTACGAATGGTGGTATTTCGATGCCGAAGATCGCGAGCATGATCGGCAGATCGTCGTGATTCTATTGGAAGGATTTGTCTTCCATCCGGCGTATCTGCGACGTTACGCCCGTTACCGTCGCCGGCCGACGCAATATCGACCTCCGCTGCCGCGGGAATACTGTTGCGCGTATTTCGTGGTGTATGACCGCGGGCGGATTTCGCATCAGATGATGCTTCAATACCCTCCGGAGGATTTCGCGGCGGCGACGGATCGTCTGGATGTGTGGCTCGGGCCCAATCGCGCCGTGGAGGCCGACGGCAAGATCGCAGTAACCCTGCGTGGCACCCCCTGGGAGCTGACCTGGCAGGGTCCGCGCCTGCGGGAGGGCATGACACTCACCGGAGAATTCAACTTCACCCCAAGGCTGCAGCACCCCCCGATGCAGCGCACCTTCCTGAGCCGACGAATGACCGGAGCCGAGCATTCCTGGGTGCTGGCGCGGCCGCTGTGTGAGGTGCGCGGGATCATTCGCTGCTTTGATCCGCAAGCTCCTGGCGAGGGCCTTGGGATCCGATTCCACGGGCTGGGATATCACGATCATAACTACGGGACAGGTCCTCTTGGCCCGGGACTGAAACGCTGGATCTGGGGCAGGGTGCTGTTTGAGGATGCCCTGTTCACGTTTCATCATGCGGTCCCTCGAGAGCGGGGCCTGAAGCCGGAATCTCATCTGGTTGAGGCCGATGCCCATGGCATTCGCGAGGTTCCGATCGCCTGTCTCGCCGCCGACTGGTCGGCCATCTCACCCCTGTTGCTGCGATATCCTCGTGAGCTGTCGATCGACGATACAATGCGGCTGCACAACCCCCGTTTGATCGATTCATCCCCCTTCTACCTGCGTCTGATCTACGATGCCACCTGCCGCGGGCGCGCCGGATCGGCGTTCTGCGAAGTGGCATACCCCAATCGGCTTCGCTGGCCGGTTCTCGGACGGATGATTGAAATGTCGATCCGCCGGGCCTGATTGCTTCAGGGGCCGGCCTGTTTCATCAGGTTCTCGCCGGCGAGAGGGCATTGCTTCGGCTCAGGGGTTGCACACTGCAGCAGATGCGCGGCTTCTCAGGCCTGTCGATCAGACGGCTGCCTGTCATGGGGACGGGCTGGTGGCTGGCTGGGCGGGTGGGGCAAGCCGGAAGATTCTGCCGGAGCGGGGTCGGATACGCTCCTGCCCCTCGCGCATGCGCATCTGGCCATAATCGAGGATGTACATCGCGCCATCCGGCCCGAACTTGACGTCGATGGGCCTCTCCAGCGCGATGACATTGCGCCCCAGCTCCGAAGCCGGCCGGCCTTGGGTGTTGTAGACAAAGTCGCTGACCTGCCGGGTATCGACATCGACACGAACGACTTTGCGACCGGGTACTTCAGCCAGCTTGCGGTTACTGGTGGCGAACGGTGCGCGATCGCCAAACAGCGCCACCACGATGCTTCCATGAAAATCCTTGAAAGCTCCGGATGCCGGAACCACAT
>JAVQWE010000458.1:0-2788 GCA_033579175.1 Phycisphaerales bacterium
CGCTGACCGCTGGGCACGTGTTCGGCGGTGCAACGCAGCCCGCCTTCATACTGGATTTTCATTTCGACCATGGACAATCCCTCAATGATCAGGGGTTATGCCAGTTTCAGCTTGCGTTGGCAACCACTCGGAGAGCGACGCGGACCGGCTGAAGACGCGCCTGAACACGGGGCGATCCGGTGTTGGATCATTGATTCCTGAGCCATTTGTTGTTGAAACAGCCAATTTTTCATGATTTTGGCCGGAAATCCGTGAAATGGCCCACATTCTGGCCCTGAAGATTTTTTGCTTTTTTCGGCGTTGGCGGGTTGATCGGGCGTAGCGATCCCCTTACATAGCGTGCCACGTTTTTCTCGGCGAGCTTGACTGAACCGGTCAGATCAAGGCTGTTCTCGTCGGACACCACAACCTCTTGCTGTACAGGAGAGACTTGCGATGGCACGACTTATCTCGCGCGGGGACGGACTTCCATCGGAAGAGAATCGGATCAGGACTCAGCCGGCCGTGCTGGAAAATCTGGAAGCACGACGGTTGCTCGATTCGGCGGCTCTGAGCGGGGGGGTGCTGACGGTTAACGGTAACTCCAGCGGCTACAACAAGTTACAAGTGGAACTGACCAGCACCGGGCAGATCATCGCCAAGTACAACGGAAAATCGAAAACCTTCACCCGCGCCAGCGTGCGCGAGATCGTCATCCGCGGGGGGTCGTCGGGGGATTACCTGGCCGTATCTTCCGCAATTACTGTGCCATCAAAGATTTACGGTCAGGGGGGCAACGACACCGTCTGGGCCGGTGGGGGAGCCGATCTGGTCTTCGGCGGTTCCGGCAATGATCAGCTCAACGGCCGGGGGGGAAACGACACGCTCCACCCCGAAGCCGGTAACGATACCATCGACGGAGGGGCCGGTACGGATAAGTATTCCACCGGCAGTGGCTCCAACCGATATGTGAGCGTCGAAACCAGGGTTGCCAACCCGAGCGGCGGTGGCAGTTCCACGGGGAGCGGCACCTCCACCAATGAGCCGCCTCCCTCTGAACCGGACGACCCCCCCCCGCCCACGGCGGGTTCGCCGACGGCCGTGATCACCGCACAAACCACCTCCATCACCGCCGGCAATGCCGTGCACGTGCACGCCCTGAATTCGCATCTGAACGGGGGCGCCCCCATCACCGCCCGCTACGAGTGGGACTTTGGCGATCCCGGCAGCCCCTATAACAAGCTCGTAAGCTGGAACGCGGCCCACATTTATGAACGGCCCGGAACCTACACCATCACCCTCAAGTTGACCAACGAAGGCGGCAGGTCGCACACGACCACCCGGCAGATCACCGTTCGCCCCGACAACCGACGGACCATCTACGTCAGCGCCGCCGGCAGTGATTCAAACAACGGCTCTCAAAGCAGCCCCGTCCGAACCGTCGCAAGGGCTGCCTCCATGGCCAGCGGCGGCGATGTCCGGGTGCTCTTCCGACGGGGCGATACCTTCCCCGTGACTGAGACCAGCACGATCCCGGGCGATAACGTGCTGTTCGGAGCCTACGGCAGCGGCGCGATGCCGGTGCTCACGTGGAACGGCAGCCGCCTGGAGCGCCCGATCCTCTCGGCCAGCGGCAATGACATCGTCATCTCCGACCTGACCTTCACAACCCGGTTTACCGACACCGACAAAACCGACATGCCCGATGCGATCAAACCCTCGGGCAGGAACATCACCGTGGTCCGTTGCCAGTTCCTGAACGTCAATAATGCCGTCAACAGCAATGCCGGCCCCAGCGGGGTGCTGGTGCAGGATTCCTCGGCGCCCTCGGAAGTCGGGCTGAGAAGTTATTTCGTCTGGGTTGAAGGGAATGATCATGTGCTGCTGGGCAACCGCGTTGCCAACAGCACCCGTGAGGCTACGTTCCGGATCAGTCGCAATGCTGCCCGCACCTTCCTTCATGACAACGATTTCACCAACCGAAGCCGCGTGGGCGCCGGCGACCGGTACGATACGGCCAAGAACTCCCTGACGATCCAGTGGGGCAGTTACGCCTACGTCTCGGGAAACCGCCTGCACAATGGCCCGGTTCGGGTCGGACCGCTGGGCGAAGGCGACGGATTCCGCTTCTATGATTCACGCTTCAACCACGCGGTGATGGAGGGCAACTTCTTCAACGCCCCGGCGTTCACCCTGCACGGAGCTTCGCACGTCGTGTGGCGGAATAACATCTCCGTGGCCAACGGCTATACGGCCTACTTCGTGGATGGATACGACTCCACCTATCAGCGGGGCGTCACCAACGTCTCGTTCGTCAACAATACCGTTACCAACAACAGCTTCCGGGGCAAGTTCATCGATGTGGGAAGCGGGGTGAACGGAATCAGCCTCGTGAACAACCTGTACGTCGCACCCAATCTCCAACCGGGCGCTTTCGAAGCGGCGCCGGTGTTCGTCAAGGCCAGCAACCTCAGCAGCTTCCGTATCATCTCGAACAACGTCTGGGCGAAGGGCCAGCCGCTGGCGTATGCCCAAGGCGGGATGAATTACGTCTGGAGCAGTTGGTCCAACCCGGAGGGCTACCGGACTCCCGAAGAATGGAACGCCCTGCCTCAGGTGGGAACGGACATCTTCGCCGATGTGCCCCTGAGCTCCGGGTATGCCCCTTCGGCTTCGAGCATCGCCGCCCGCGCGGGGCGCGCCTACGCGGGGGTGTTCGTCGATTATCACGGCGTGGCGCGCCCGGCCGGCGGTGGGTGGACAGTTGGCGCCGTGCAGGTCTGGTGAACATCGGCCGACGGGGAGATTT
>JAVQWE010000459.1:0-2785 GCA_033579175.1 Phycisphaerales bacterium
CTGATGGACGGCTTTGCTGTTCACAGTGGCGACCTTGCGTCGGCGGGGGAGGTTCTGCGGGTCGTGGGGGAGGTTGCGGCGGGTCGCCGCGTCCGCCGACGGCTTGCGCGGGGGGAAGCCATGGCGATCATGACCGGCGCCATGCTTCCGGAGGGGGCAGATACGGTCGTGCCCGTGGAAGCCGCCTCTCGGGAGGGGTCGCTGGTTCGGGTCTTACAGAAGTTTTCGGCGGGGCATGCCGTCGCTGCCCGGGGAAGCGATTGCCCGGCGGGAGTGCGTGTCCTGGCCCGAGGGCCGCGTCTGGAGGCGGCGCAACTGGCGGTCGCGGCCACTGTGGGCGCAGCGCGGCTGAACGTCTATCGCCCACCCCGCGCCGGGGTCCTTTCCACCGGCGATGAGGTGGTTGCCATCGCATCTCGCCCGGCGGCGCACAAGATCCGCAACGCGAACAACATCCTCGTGTCGATGCTCCTGCGGCGTCTGGGGGTCGAGGTGAGCGGGGAAAGCCACGTTCCCGATGATCCCAGACGCCTGTCCTCGGCGGTTTCCCGTGCCTTGAAGCAGGATCTGCTGTTCATCAGTGGTGGGCTGAGCATGGGGAAATACGATTTTGTGCCGAAGGTGCTGCGCGATCTGGGTTTCCACTGTCGGATCACGAAGGTGCGCATCCGCCCGGGAAAGCCTTTTCTCTTCGCCACGCGCGACGGGGGGCCGTTTGTCTTCGGCCTGCCGGGGAACCCGGTCAGCGCCTACGTCTGCACGCTGCGCCTCGCGGCGAGGCTGATCAAACGCATGCTGGGTTTGCCCCCTGATCCTCTTTGGCTGGAGATGCCGCTCCTGGAGCCGCTGGCAGCCAATGGACCCCGCGAATTCTATCAGCCCGCCCAGCGCCAGCCGGGCGGGGTGCGGCCGCTGCCGTGGAAGGGCTCGGCCGATGTGTTTACCCTCGCCGTCGCCGACGGGTTGATCGTCCGCCCGGAGAACGACCCCGCCCGTGCCCCCGGAGAGATTGTGCGCCTGCTGGAGATGTCATGATCCGGTCCTTTCGTTGGTACAAGCTGCTTCTGCTGATCCTCTGTTGCACCTTGGCGTTCGGGGGGTCGTTCACCTGCTTTGCCAGCAGCGGTGATGACGACGATGATCGACCCACGACCCGCCCCTGACCGCCGCCGAGTTGTTCAACTGAGGACTTGTCGCCCGCCGAGCCCCCCGGGGGGGGTGGCGCAAGAACCCCGTGACTTTGCACCGTTGACCTTGGGCAGGCGAGACTGACCGTTCTGATTCGCTAAAGGAGCCTCATGAACCAGTGCAAGCAGCGGTGGGCATTTGGAACGGTCGTTGTGATGTTCTGGCTGGCCGGACTGGCTTCGGCGGAAGATCCCAAGCCAACCGGGGGCCAGCCGCCGGATCAAGGGTTTGACGCCGCCATGATGGAAGCCTGGGACAAACTCATGGCTCCCGGGGAGCACCACAAGATGCTGGAACCGATGGCCGGCAGATTCACCTACGTGAACACGTTCCGGATGGACCCTTCGCAGCCCGAAATGACCAGCCAGGGCACCTACGAAGGCACCATGGTCTTCGGCGGCAGATATCTGATGTCGCTGCACAAAGGCGAGATGATGGGACGTCCGTACGAAGGGCTGGGCATCCTCGGATATGACAACCAACTGCAAAAGCACGTCTCGATCTGGCTGGACAGCATGGGAACCGGCATCCTTCGCACCGAGGGCACCTGCGCCGACAACGGCAAGAGCATGACTTTCGAAGGGGAAATGCCCGACCCCATGCAAGGCGGCAAGCTTGTGGCCTATCGTTACAAATTCGAAATCCCCAACGAAGACGAATTCTCCTTCCACTGGTGGGCGCCCGGTCCCACGAGTGAGCTTTTCGAAGCGATGACGATCCACTACACCCGCGTGAAGTGATCAACGCGGGAAACCACCCGCGCCCGCCCAAGCCAATGCGGCGCGCCGGCGCGGCGCAGGCTCCCGGGCGCCTCATGCGTCGGTCGACCGATCGGTCGCCAGCTCCGGGACGTATTCCCGCAAAGTCGCCTCGAACGGCCGGGGCGACCAGCCGAAATCGGCCACGAAAGCGCTCAGGTCGGCCACGTTGTCTTCCTGGCTCATGATCACCTGATCGCGATTGAACGGCAGCAGCCGGGCGGGCACCAGACAGGTGAGCAATCGCGCATACCAGACGGGGATCGGCAGCTTCAGCCGCTCACGCCCGACCACCGCGCGCGCGATCGCCTGGTACATCTGCGGCCAGGTCATGGCTTCCGGCCCGCCCAGATCGTAACTCCTGCCAATCGTGCGCTCATTTCGCAGAGCATCCACGAAGGCCCGCGCCACATCTTCCACGAACACCGGTTGGATCAAGCCCGCGCCCCCTCGGCCCAGTACACCCCGCCCGAAATATGGCATGAACAGAAACGGCATCGCCCGACCGCTCGCCCAACCTGCCGCCTGACGCAAAAACGCCCCCTCCGGGCCGTGAATCAGGGAAGGCCGCAGGATCGTCCAGTCCACGCCGCTTTGCCGCAGGTATTCTTCCGCCTTCCACTTGGTCCGGTGATACTCGCTGGCGGCGTTTGCCCGGGCACCCAATGCCGACATGTGCACAAACCGTCGAATGCCCTCCCGCGCCGCCGCATCAACGATCGATTTCGTTCCCTCAAAATGAATTCGTTCGAAGGTGACTCCCGCCGAAGGTCGCTCGGCGATGATCCCCACCAGATGGATCACCGCCGTGCAACCACGCAGGTGGGTTTCAAACGAAG
>JAVQWE010000460.1:0-2784 GCA_033579175.1 Phycisphaerales bacterium
TGCGATCCGGCACCCCGAGCAAAGTCCGGTGCATGCGAATTCCGGAAGGTCATCGCTCCCGAGGTCGCTTCCTGCGTAACGGATCGTGGGGCCTGCACCGACGGCAGCGCCCGCACGTCGGTCAACCGTCGATAGTCCTTTGGCTTTCCAGTCCATGATCTGGTTTTCCTACGCTGTTCTGTTGCTGCTGCATTTGCTGGCCCTCGGGTTGACGCTCGTGAGCCTTCCCGGATTGTGGCTGATGGCCGGATCCCTGGCTCTATATGCCTGGTGGACCGGCTTCGATCGTTACGTGGGCTGGCCGTCCCTGATCGCGATGCTGGCTCTTGCAGCCACTGCCGAGGTGGTTGAGTTCTTCGCCGGTGCCGTCGGCAGCCACCAGGCCGGGGGCACCAGACGCGGCATGATCGGAGCCGTCGTCGGGGGCATCGTCGGGGCCATCGCAGCTACCCCGCTGATCCCCATTCCCATTGTCGGCACAATCGCCGGCATGTGCATCGGCAGCTTTGCCGGGGCCTTCCTCATCGAATTGTGGATTCGCAGGAACTGGGAACACTCGGCGGCGGTTGGGTGGGGCGCCGCCAAAGGACGATTCTTCGGAACCCTTCTGAAGCTGCTGATCGGCTTGGTGATGCTGCTGGTTGCCGCGGTGACGGCGCTGCCGCTGTAACTGCGGCTCCGCAGCGACGGAGTCGGCTTCGCGACGGCTTCGCGTCGGCGGGCGGGTGGTCCTGATGGGACCGGGCGGTTGCTGCCATCGGGGCAGCCGGGCAGGTCTTGCCAGGAATGGAACGATCTGCTGTTTTCTTACGTGCGATTTCCGCCATAATGGCGCTACAGACCTGATCCATTATTTTCGGAGGAGTTCATGCCCGGTCAGTCCATCTCGATGCAGAACGGAAAGCTCGTTGTTCCCGATCAGCCGATCATCCCCTTCATCGAAGGGGACGGCACCGGGCCGGATATCTGGCGGGCCAGTGTGCGCGTCTTCGATGCCGCAGTGCAGAAGGCATATGGTGGCAAGCGGAAGATTCACTGGCATGAGGTGCTGGCCGGGGAAAAGGCCTTTAACCGCACGAACAACTGGCTGCCGGAAGAGACGCTCACCGCATTTCGGACGCATCTGGTAGGAATCAAAGGGCCTCTGACAACGCCCGTCGGCGGGGGAATCCGCTCGCTGAACGTTGCCCTGCGGCAGATGCTCGATCTGTACGTGTGCCTGCGGCCGGTGAGATACTTCAAGGGTGTGCCCAGCCCGGTGAAGAAACCCGAAGATGTGGACATGGTGATCTTCCGGGAGAACACGGAAGACATCTACGCCGGGATTGAGTACGCCGCCGGCACCCCCGAATCTCAGAAGGTTCTGGACTTCCTGGCCCGGGAATTTCCCCGGGAGTTCCAGAAGATCCGCTTCGGCACCATGGAAAAGTGCCAGGCGTGGCAGCAGCAGCTGGAGGCGACCGGCGCACCCCGGCGACAGGTAAGCGTACAGGTGGGGATCGGGTTCAAGCCGATCAGCTACCTAGGCACCGAACGTCTGGTTCACAGTGCCATCAGCTATGCCTTGAAGCACAAGCGGCGAAGTGTCACCCTCGTGCACAAGGGCAATATCATGAAATTCACGGAAGGGGCATTCAAGGATTACGGCTATCGGGTTGCAACCGAATTCTTCCGCGATCAGGTCATCACCGAGCGAGAAAGCTGGATTCTGGGAAACAAGGAAGCCAATCCGGATCTCTCGCCCGAGGCCAATGCGAAACTGATCGAACCCGGCTACGACATGATGACAGCGGAGCAGAAAAAGAAAGTGATCGCCGAAGTGGAGACCGCCTTGAAGCTCTGGCCCTCTCACGGCCAAGGGAAGTGGAAACAGAAGCTGCTGATCAAAGATACGATTGCTGACATCACGCTGCAGCAGGTGCTGACGCGCGCGCGGGATTTTGATGTCATCGCCACGATGAACCTCAACGGTGACTATCTTTCCGATGCACTGGCGGCGCAGGTGGGGGGTATCGGTATTGCCCCCGGGGCCAACATCAATTTCATCACGGGACACGCCATTTTCGAAGCGACCCATGGAACCGCCCCGAAATACGCGAATCTCGATCAGGTGAACCCCGGGTCTGTGATTCTCTCCGGAGAGATGATGCTGCGGTACCTGGGCTGGACCGAAGCCGCCGACCTCATCATCAAGGGCATGGATGGTGCGATCAGCGCCAAAACGGTGACCTACGATTTCCACCGTCTGATGGAAGGGGCCACCAAAGTGAAATGCTCGGAATTCGGCGAGGCGGTTGTGAAGCACATGTAGCCGGGGTCTGCTCGGTTTGGGTGCATTCCACGAGCCGCGGCAGGTGCCGCGCCTTCCCGCACGGTGTGTGTGAGCGGAAGTCGGGCGAACAGCGACGGCTGGCCGGTTGCCGATTGGCTTTCGGCGCGTCGAGGTCGGGCGGAATCCTCCCCCTTTCGCCGTGTTAAAGCTGGCAATCTGCGTAAATCGGGATAGACAGAGAAACTGGGTTGTCTCTCATGAGGTAGGCCGGGTCGAGGGTCAGCGAAACCGGTGCATCGTCTACTACAGTGGAACGCGAGTCCTCAGACGGGGTCGCCGACCGTTGCCGGACGGAACTCCGGACCGTCTCTCCGGTTCATCACAGGCTGACGTCCTTGCAGGCCTCGATGCGTTTTTGAAAACTCTCTCCTTCGAATTGTTCCGCGGGGAACATCTGACAGGGGCTGCTGCCAAAGGTTCCGCGGGGAGCGTCATGGGAGACCAATGTTCCG
>JAVQWE010000461.1:0-2766 GCA_033579175.1 Phycisphaerales bacterium
CGGACGAGCGGTTGCGGACCGACCGCGGCTCGCATGAGATCGTCGCGATAGAGCGTGATATCGAGCGCGCCAGTCGGCACCTCGGTGCCAGACTCGCGGGCGATGACCGCGGCAATGCGGCGGGCCAACGGCACACCGCGCGTGCGGACTCCGACCACGGCCAGGTCGGTCACGCCGTAGTCGCCTTTGGCCGGCAGATCGGAGACAATCGTCGTGGCCGATCCGTCATAGTCAAAGGCGGTGATGACTCCGCTGCCGTCGGAGTCGCGGTGAGAGACATAAATGCGTCCCTGACTGACCACCATGCCCCCGATCGGTCCCCGGAAGTCGATTCGCTTTCCAGAGAGGTCAAACAGCGGGAACGCCGTGCGACGGGGGTACACCTGGAAGAACGATCCATCCGCCCGCCATCCGATGATTCTCGGCCGATCGTTTTCGCCGTTCTCCGCAACCAGAAGGGAGCCTTCAGCGTCAAACACGAAGGCTGCAGGTGTAGTCAATCCCGTGGCGGCAAGGGTCAGCTCGAAGCCAGCCGGATACTCCACGACCTTTCGATCGATCCGCACGCGATCTTCTTCCGGAAGCAGAGTGGGGCGGCTGACGCATCCGGCCAGAAAAAGAGCCAACAGGGCAAGCTGTCGAAGCACCCCCGCCGATATGAACGAGGCTTTTGGCATGATGGGTTGAGGAAATCCAGGCTGCAGCTCGCAGGTGTTGCCTCACAGAGCAGCGACAATGAATCACATTTTCACTGCTTTGACCAGCTCCTTCACATGATCGACGCTGGCTTGGAACATCTTCCTCTCTTCTGCGTCCAGTTCAACTTCGATCACTCGTTCTACGCCCTCCGTGCCAAGCACGCAGGGCACTCCCACGAAATAGCCCCCGACGCCATATTCCTTATCGCAATACGCCGCACAGGCCAGAATCCGCTTCTTGTCCCGGATGATCGATTCTGCCATCGCCACCGTGCTGCTGGCAGGGGCGTAGTAGGCACTTCCTGTCTTCAGAAGTGCGACGATCTCCGCCCCACCCTTACGGGTGCGATCGACGATCTGCTCCAAACGATCCGGCGGAATCAACTGCGTGATTGGAATCCCCCCGGCGAAAGCGTAGCGCTTCAGCGGGACCATGTCGTCGCCGTGTCCCCCCAGCAGCAGGGCATGCACATCCTCGACGCTGCAGCCGATTTCCTGCGCCAGAAAAGCTCGATAACGCGCCGCGTCGAGCACGCCCGCCTGCCCGACAACCTTGTAAGGCTTGAAGCCGCTGGCTTTCCAGGCCACGTACACCATCGCATCCAGCGGGTTGGACACCACGATCATGACGGCGTTGGGAGACCACCGCGCGACGTTTTCGCTCACTTCCTTCACAATTTTTGTATTCGTCGCGATCAGGTCATCGCGGCTCATACCGGGTTTACGGGGAACCCCGGCGGTGATGATGACCACGTCGCTGCCGGCCGTGGCGTCGTAGGTGGTCGTGCCCACGATTCTGGCGTCGAAGCCCTCCACCGGCGAGGCCTGAAACAGGTCCAACGCCTTGCCTTGGGGCATGCCATCCACCTGCGGGATGTCCACCAGAACGATATCCCCCAGTTCCTTGCTCGCCGCCCAGTGCGCGGCGGTGGCGCCGACGTTTCCGGCACCGATGATGCTGATCTTGGCCCGTCTCATGCGTGTGATTATGGGTAAACCCCCGACGAGTTCAAATCCGGTGGAAATTCTCGTAAGTGAAGGTTGCCACAGTGGTTACGACCGACCCGGGACGGTACGACCCGACAGGTTCTGGCAGGAGGACTCAGCCCCCGAGATACGCCCGCTTTACGTCCGGGTCTTCCAGCAGGTCCTTAGCGCGCCCGGATTTGAGGATCTGCCCGGTCTGGATCACGTAAGCCCGGTGTGCCACCGCCAATGCCATGTGCGCGTTCTGTTCCACCAGTAAGATCGTCGTCCCCTGGTTGTTGATTTCGCGGATGATCGAGAAAATCAGTTGTACCAGTTGTGGGGCGAGCCCCAGAGACGGCTCGTCAAGCAGCAACAGCCGGGGACGTGCCAGCAGGGCGCGGGCGATCGCCAGCATCTGCTGTTCTCCTCCGGAGAGCGTGCCGGCGATCTGCTTCAGGCGTTCACGCACCCGGGGGAACAGCGTCAGTGCCCGCTCGCGGTCGGCAGCCACGTTCTGCCGGTCCTTTCGGGCGTAGGCTCCCAGATCGAGGTTCTCCGCCACCGTAAGGTTGGAAAAAATCCCCCGTCCCTCCGGAACATGGGAAAGCCCCTGCTGCACCAGCAGATGTGGTGGCGCGCCGGTGATGTCCTCTCCGAGGAAGGCGATGGAGCCATTGCGCGGTGCGATCATGCCGCTGATGGCGCGCAGCGTCGTGGATTTGCCTGCCCCGTTGCATCCGATCAGCGTGACGATCTCGCCTTCATTCACCTCCAGCGACAGCCCGTGCAAGGCCTTGACGGCACCATAGGACACCGTGATGTCGGATACTTTCAGAAGCATCGGAAAACTCAACGACTGCGACAGTCTCACCAGTTCCCCAAGCCACAGCAAGGCTCATGCCGGCCGGCCGCGATGACCGGAGCAGGCAGCCTCTTGAGGCACGAGCCGGCGGCCTCCATCAGTGCACTTGCTCTCCCAGATATGCCTCAATCACCTTGGGATTGGCCTGAATCTCGGCCGGCGTACCTTCGGCAATGATCTGGCCATAGTCCAGGACGGTGATTCGCTGGCAGATATCCATGACCAGACCCATATCAT
>JAVQWE010000462.1:0-2759 GCA_033579175.1 Phycisphaerales bacterium
CAAGCACTTTCTGCATGGCTCACCTTACTTTCCATCGCCGTGCCATCGCCTCCCCGAGCTCGACAGGATCAACAGCGGCCTCCCCGATGCGACCGCGGCTCCGTGCCGACACCGGGGGTTTGCGCCGACCAGGCAAGAAGTCATCCCGTCGGAGCCTGATCCGGCGCGGCACCTGTCAGCGGAATGCCCAGCCTGCTTTTGATCGTGTCCGGCATGTACTGGACCGTCCAATCCCGCAGAAACAGGCTCTCCAACTGCAACTGCACTTCGACGATCGGCTTATCCCCGAAATAGTAGCCCATGTTGGCAAACACGGCCGGGTCTCTCGGTTC
The DNA here is from genome assembly GCA_033579175.1 of Phycisphaerales bacterium. Lineage (GTDB taxonomy): Bacteria > Planctomycetota > Phycisphaerae > Tepidisphaerales > Tepidisphaeraceae > JAVQWE01. The sequence continues at coordinate 333 of JAVQWE010000462.1, forward strand.
GACCGAACGCACCTGCGTCACACAGAGCATCCGTCCCCGCCCGAGCTGGCTGAGGACAAGGGGCAGTTTCTCAGCCTCGACAATCATCGTGGCCTCCAGATGGATCACATCATAGACGCCGTTAGAGGTCCGCCCGGTGGGAGAAATCCGGAAATTGGGGGTAATCGGCGCCGCCGGGTCGGCCGGCGGGGTTGCCGGTGGGGCATTGGGATCGGCACTGGGCCCGGCCATGCCCACGAACGTCGGCGAAACCTGCACCTGAATCAGGTATTTGATTGGAGATTCGGTGACGTCGGCGGCGGCGGCATTGACGTCGGCGATTGCCCGGAACAGGTCTTCCTGCGCCCACAGCCCGATCTGTGCCCAGAACACTTCCGAGGGGTCGGGGCGCTGGGTGGAGGTGATCAGGTTCTGGTCGACCTGCATGGTCATCGGGGTGATGTAGACCTTGCATTCCCGGGCCGAGCGTCGGACCAGCGTTTCCTGCAATCGGGAGAGCCCCTCTGCGACGGCGGCATCCACTTCCGCCTGATTCATGATCTGATCCCCCTGCCTCTGGGCGGTGCGCTCGGTAATCTGGATCCGGGCACGTTCCTGTTCACGGTTGAAGTCTTCCTGAGTGATGGCGAAGCCGGCCTTCATGATCTCCACGGGAAGGCTGTTGCGGCGACCTTCCACCGACATATCCACCACCCGTCGGTACCGGTTGCGGAACGCCTCCATCGAGGGGAAATCGCCCGCCGGCAAAGCACCGGGTACCAGCGGCTGTTTTTCGTTGAGCGTGGCGGCAGCCACCGCCAGGTTTTTTGCCGCGGCGAGCAGACCTTCGGAGACTTTCCTTCCCGCTTCGATGATGCTCTGTGTCGGGAAGTCTGCCGGCAGCGGCTCGGCTTCGGTGGTGCCGGGGTTGAGGATGGGCAAGGTGCGCTGCTGCGACAGCAGCCCGTCGATTTCGCCGTAATTCCGCTGCCGCGCCTCCGCTTGCGCGCGCAACTCCTGCCGGAAGCCCCCGAGGGGAACGAAATCCGCCACCACCGCCGCGATGATCACAAGGACACACACCACAATGGCGATGTTCTTTTTCAGCAGATCAAGGAAGTTCTTCATCGGTGCAATTCCTCTGGCTGCTCGGCGAGGGTGTTACTGTCCGGCCGACGCCTGCGGCGCCGGGGGCGGTGGAGCCGGTGGATCCAACTGGACCACAAAGAACACGGTTACCTGAGAGTCGTGCCGCACATCTTCCCCGGTTTGCCGGTCGAGGAACGCGGCGTTGTCCTCCGGGGTCGAAGCCGTTCCTGACGGGTTCCAGCCGCCTCCCGTGGGGAACCCCCCACCCCCGAAGAGGCCACCCCCCCCGAAACGTCCCTCTCCCCCGCACACACCCGACCCGAAACCCGACCCCCCGAACGGGGTTGCGGCGGCGGGCGCGGCCGCCAAGCCCAGCGAGCGCAGCGCCTGGTCGTAATTGGTCTTCATTTGGCTCATGCGGGTCTGGTCGTCCATGATCTTCTGCGAGCCGACGATTTCCGCCTTGACGATGGCATACGGCCCGGGAGGCTTGCCGGGCGCCGGTTTGATTTTCAGCAGATTCGCGACGAACGTGTCGTTGACGATCTTGGAGCTGCTCTTGTGTGGTGTGGTCAGCCGCGCCATGACCAGAAAGCCTCTGGGGGCGTTGGGGCCGGGGGGGGCGTTGGGATCGGGGGGCGGTTCGCCGGCGGGGCCGAATTCCCCGGCAAACGTCGGATTCACCGGTGCGGGCGGTGCGTTGATGGTCATGCCGAAAAGGCTGGCAAAATTCGCCAGCCTGCCTTGAAGCATGGGCTGCAGGTTGTCGACATAACGGAACTCCAGTCGATCGATCGACACCAGCTCCCGCTCACTTCGGGGGATTTTCTTGACCACCTCGGGATCAGGGTCCAGCACCTCTTTCTGGGGCGTCGGCAAGGCAGCGACGATGTCGGCCATCAGGTCGCCCCACAGCGTGCGGTATTTCTCCGTCGAGCGGATGTTCAGGATGCGCTGTCGTTCCGGCCCGCCGGCGTCCTGAATCGACTGCCATTCGCCGCTCAGTCGCGTCCCCTCCGCTTTGATGCGGTCGATTTCCGCCTGAACGCTCTCTTTTGACTTGAACTGCAGGTGATGCACATACCAGGACCCTGCTGACAGCCCCGTCCCGACGCAGAACAGCGCCGCCGCGGCCGCAAACCACTTGGTCTTCTCCTTCCACATCTTCTCGCGGCGGATTTTGGCCGGCAGCAGAGACGATTCGACCTTGGCTTCGCCCATGCCCTGCACGGCCAGTCCATAAGCGGTGACCAGCGACAGCAGGTTTTCGTTGAAGTTGGGGGCCAGCTTGGAATCTGCCGGCGGGGCCACGGCGACAGAGTCGAGCCGTTCAACATCCAGTTGCAGGTTCTGCTGCAG
>JAVQWE010000463.1:0-2726 GCA_033579175.1 Phycisphaerales bacterium
GCCAGCACCACCCGCGCCTCCTGAGAGCGGGTCACCGGCGGCCGGCCCAGACCGATCAGCAGGGGAAACAGCACCGCCAGCCAGAGCAACAGCGGGATCGACGGTCGAGGCAGCATCACACCGGGGTAAACTCCTGTTCCAGAATCAATTTGAGGCTGCCGTCCATCCAGTGCCTCCCATCGTGGTATCATCCGGCCCGGGCACCCGGTGAGCCGCTGATCCCCCGGAGCATCATCTGCAGCGCTTCGGGGCTGCTGGCATTGCGCATCGCCTCGTTGTAGCTGATCAGCTCCCGCTTGAACATCGAAAGCAGGTCCTGATCGAAGGTCTGCTGCCCGTTGCCCGCGGTTTTCAGATAATCTCCCAGCTCCATTGCCCGGCCTTCGAGAATGTATTTGGTGGGAATCGGCCCCCCACGGAGAATTTCCACCGCCGGACGACGCAGGTTGTCGCGGCACAGCAGAAGTCGCTGGGAAATGATCGCCTCAAGATTGGCCGCAAGCTGGGTCAGCAGCAGCTTATGCTCGGCGGGTGGGAACATCGCGATGATGCGCTCAATCGTCTGCGGCGCGCTGGCGGAATGCACCGTGGAGAACACCTGGTGGCCCGTATCCGCGGCGCGCAACGCGGTTTTCAGCGTGTCCACATCGCGCAGCTCGCCGACGAGCACGACATCCGGGTCCTGCCGGAGTGCCTGCCGCAGCGCCTGGTCAAAGTCGGGAGTATCGCTGCCCACCTCCAGCTGGGAGATCAACGCCTGCTTCGGAACATGAACGTATTCCACCGGATCTTCGATACAGATGATCTTGACGGGGAAGTTCTGATTGATCAGATCGATCATCGCCGCCAGCGTCGTGGATTTGCCCGATCCGGTTGTCCCTGTGACCAGCGTCAAGCCGCGGCGGGCCAGCGCGATCTCACTCACCACTTCCGGCAGGTTCAGCTCGGAAATGGTGGGAATCCGGCTCCGGACAATCCGCAGCGCGATTCCCGCCCGACCCAGTTGCTGGTATGCCGAGCAGCGAAACCGCGCGATTCCCTCGGCGGAGTAGGAAAAGTCGATGCCGTTGTAGAGATGACGGTCCAGATCGTCGTGAAATCGCGGCGGAGCCAGTGAGGCAATAAACCGGCGTACCACCTCGTCGCTCAACGGTGGCAACGTCACCGCCCGGAGAATTCCCCCGATTCTTACCCGCGGGGGCAGGCCGGCCTGAATGTGGATGTCCGAGGCATTATTCTCGACGCCGAACCGAAGCAATTGCTGCAGGTCCATGGCTTCATCCTTGCAAACCCCCGGCTACATTCTGGCCATGCTGCGGGGTTTCGCCATCCATCTGATGGCTTAGAGAGAGCCGACCCTCACGTCCTTCCCCGGGCCGAGGGGAAATTCCCTGCCCGGCCCGCAAATTGCGTCGTCGGAGAAGCGCAGATGCCATCCCCAAGCCGTCCGCAACCGCCTCGCCGGGGCTGGTTGGTCGCCACGGCCACAACCCCCGTTCCAGCCCGGACGCCGGCACGTCTGGAACAAAAACCCGCCATGAGTGGCGGGTTCTGGTCTGGCGCGCAGCAATCCAAGGCAAGGACGCGCGGCTCTGCCAGGGGCTATTGCGCCTTCTGGCTGAGGGCCGGGAACTGCCGCTGTTCCTGCTCGCGCTGAATGATGATCGTGGGCTTGACCAGGATCAGCAGCACTTCGTCATCCTTCACCATCGAGCGATTCGTGAACAACCGCTTCAGGAACGGAATCTTGCTCAGCACCGGCACGCCGGCTTCGCGCTCAATTTCCCCCCCGATCGTCTGCCCGCCCAGCAGCAGGGTCCCGCCGTCGGGAACGCTCACCGTCGTTCGCACCTCGGTGATCTGGATTTCCGGCTGCTGGATGAAGCCCGTGGCCACGCCGCCGGGTGCACCACCACCGGTGCCCCCCCCGCCGCCGACGCCGCCGGCGGTCGCCTGCGCCACCTGGAAATCGCGGAAGCCGATGATTCTGGCCAATTGCGGCCGCAACGTCAGGGTGACGTATTTCCGGTCAGAACTGACCGTCGCCTGCACGTCCAGAATCGCGCCGGAATCGACGATGGAGATTTCAGGATCGAACCCGACGGCACCCGTGCCCACGATCGGTTGCAGGTCGCTCACATATGCGCGCTGGGTCGAGACCAGCACATAGGCGCGCTGACCGTTGAAGAGCGTTACCCGCGGGGCCGTGACATTACTGACGCTCTGACCGGCCTGGGTGGCACGGATCAGGGCCGTCACCTGAAAATCATCCAGAAACGTAATGCCCGTGCTCAGTGCCGACCCGATGCCGGTCGTGCCCAGCACCTGCTGTGCGAGGTTGCCGGCGATGTTGGTATCCAGACCACCGGCCTGCCCCGTGAAATTGAACGAACTCTGCAGAACCTGCATGACCCCCTGCGTGCCTGTCGGGTTCTGATCGGTCCGGCTGAGCGGGTCAAAGAAACGATCACCCAGATTGGTGAACGCAAAATCGACATCCAGCCCGATGTCCTCCAGGAAATTCCGCTGCACCCGCAGGAAGCGGGTTTCGATCGTCACCTGAATCGCCCGGGTCTCACGGAGCTGTTCCAGCAGCCGCACCAGTTCGCGCTGATTTTCTGGCGTCTGGCTGACGATGAGCTGGCCCTGCAGCTCGCGGATGCTGCCGCTGCCGCCGTTGGTCTTCCAGCTGTTGGTGTCGATCGTGTCCTCGATCAGGCTGATGA
>JAVQWE010000464.1:0-2714 GCA_033579175.1 Phycisphaerales bacterium
CATTGCCCCCGACGCGGGAGACGGAAATACCCACGTTGATAGCCGGTCGAACCCCGGCAAAGAACAGATCCGGCTCGAGGTAGATCTGTCCATCCGTGATGCTGATCACGTTCGTCGGAATGTATGCCGACACCTCCCCTTCCTGCGTTTCGATGATGGGCAGGGCAGTCATGCTGCCACCGCCTTTTTCCTTGCTGAGTTTCACGGCCCGTTCGAGCAGACGGCTGTGGAGGTAGAACACGTCGCCGGGGTAGGCTTCGCGCCCGGGTGGGCGACGCAGCAGCAGGGAGAGCTGCCGGTAAGCGGCGGCCTGCTTGGTCAGATCGTCATAGACGCACAGGGTATGCTCGCCCTTCCACATGAAATATTCGGCCATGGCGGCGCCGGCGTACGGGGCGATGTATTGAAGGGGCGCCGGGTCGCTGGCGGAGGCGACAATCACGGTGGTGTAATCCATGGCACCGTATTTCCGCAGCGTTTCTACGATGCCGGCGACCGTGGATTCCTTCTGACCCACCGCCACGTAGAAACACTTCACGCCCTTGCCTTTCTGGTTGATGATCGTATCCAGGGCGATCGCGGTTTTGCCGGTCTTGCGGTCCCCGATGATCAGCTCGCGCTGCCCGCGTCCAATGGGGATCATGCTGTCAATGGCCTTGATGCCGGTTTGCAGCGGTTCATGCACCGGCTGCCGTTCGGCGATTCCGGGGGCGACGATGTCCATCTTTCGGGTCTCGGGCGACTGGATGGCCGGCCCTCCATCCAAGGGCTTGCCCAGGGGGTTGACCACCCGACCCAGCACGTTCGGGCCGACCGGCACTTCCAGCAGGCGGCCGGTGGATTTGACGCTGTCGCCTTCCTTGATTTCCAGCGGGTTATCGAAAATCACCGCGCCGATCGTTTCTTCCTCGAGATTGAAGACCTGCCCCATGGCGCCGTTCTGGAACTCCAGCAGTTCGGCGGCCTTGGCGTTCTTCAGACCGTAGATTCGGGCGATGCCGTCGCCCACCTCGATGACGGTTCCCACTTCGCTCACCTGAAGCTGCTGCTCGAAAGACTCGATTTCGCGCTTCAGCACGCTGGTGATTTCCGCGACGTTAAGTGCCATGGCAGTTTCGGTTCCTTGACAAAGAGTTTGGTTTAAACGTTCGGTTCCAATCGATCGCCGAACCAGCCGCCTGAAGGCGTCAGGGTCTGCTGGCCAGCATCCGCTTCTTCAGAGTTTCCAGTTGCTTTCGAACGCTGCCGTCAATCAGCTGATCCTGCACGCGGATGATAATCCCGCCGATGATGGATTCATCCACATACTGATGGATCACTGCCTGACGTCCCAAGGCTTCGCTGACGCGCTGGCGGACGTGTTCCAGCTCTTCCGGAGTCAGCCGCCGGGCCACCGTGACGTCTACTTCCACCTTGCCCAGTTGCTGGTCGAGCAGGTCGTCATAGGCATCGCACATCGCACCCAGCTCACCGATGCGACCCTTGCTTGCCATGACGCCCAGGGTGTTGAGGATGAGCCCGTTCACCCGTCCACCAAAAATCCGCTTGATGGCGGCGGTCCGCTGGTCGTTTCCAACGGCAGGGTCGCGGAGATACGCAGCGAACGCCTTGTTTTCCAGCAGAATCTGCCGGATGTCGTTCAGTTCCGCGCCGATCTGTTCGGCCTGACCCTTGCTGTTGGCCAGTTCGAGCAAGGCTCGGGCATAGGCGACGGCATGGGGGCTGTTCCGGGTCGTCTGGGCCATGGTTTGTGGGATGGGGTTGGCACCCCATGCATGGATTTCATGGCGGCGTTGGTGCCGCGGGTCCGCCTCAGTTTCGCGCCATGGAACTGAGCTGGGCGAGGCTCGACTGCACCAGCTCGCGCTGATCGGTTTCGTTGATGTTCCGACGCAGAATCTTTTCCGCCACGCTGGTGGCAAGGGTGGCAGCGTGCTCGTGGATTTCGGCTAAGGCACCCTGTTTGGCGGCCTCCAGCTCGCGCGCGGCGCGGGCTTTCATTTCCTCGATTTCGGCCTGTGCCTGCATTTTCAGCTGGGCGCTGAGGGCTTCGGCATCTTTCTGCGCGTCAGCCAGGCGCTGGCGGACCTCGGCGTCGGCGTTGGCGAGCTGTCTTTTATAATTCTCCAGCATCGCCGCCGCTTCCTGATGTGCTTTCTCTGCCGCCAGCAGGTCGTGGCGAATCTTGTTCTCGCGGTCATTGAGTCCCTTAAGGATCGGTCCCCACGCCTTGGCTTTGAGCACCCAGAAGACGATCAGGAACACCAGCAGCGCCGCAATCGATTGCGCGATCGTCCCGGCGAAGGGGGTGGGTTTGCCGGCCGGCGCACCGTGGTCGAGGGACTCAGCGGCGGCCAAGGTCAGTGCGGGCACGGCCAGCAATATGAGCAATCCGATACGAATCATTTCCGAAGCTCCGCGAGAAAGCCGACAGGTCCGGCCCGGCTCCGGGCCGGGCCGGACCCGCGTTTGCGTGCTAGTTCAGCACCACAATCAGAATCGAAACCACCAGCGCGATCAGACACACCCCTTCGACGAACGCCGCCGTCAGCAGCATGGGCGTGGTGATCTTATTCGACGCCTCCGGTTGGCGCGCGATCGCCTCGCAGGCACTTCCCCCGATCCTCCCGATGCCCAGCCCGGCTCCGATGATCGCCAGGCCCGCGCCAATGCCGGCGCCAGCATAGCCCCAACCGATGTTCGGGGCCTTCGTA
>JAVQWE010000465.1:0-2706 GCA_033579175.1 Phycisphaerales bacterium
GGTTGCAGCGGGGGAGTGGAGGAGGAGTTCCGCCCAAGCCGCCCGATCGAGAATTGGAGCAACGAGGATTGGGCCACCGTGCTGGCGATGGTGGTCACGCCCGAAGGTTTTGTCCGGCACGATCTGCTTCAGAAAAATCAGGATGGCGTGCGGGACACTCTTTTCCGATACGCAGCCGCCATCGAAGCGGCCAGTCCCTTGAATCGACCGGAACTGTTTCCCACCGAGAAGCATCGGCTGGCGTATTACTGCAATGCGTATAACGCGCTTTGCCTCTACCGGGTGGTGAAGCGGAATTTCCCGGAGAACGTGAAGACCAGCGGCATTTTTGTCCTCGATCTCGTGTCTGTTGGCGGCAGAAGAATGAATCTGGACTTTCTGGAGCGGACGTACCTGCGACCGTACGACCCGCGAATCCACTTCGCCATCAACTGCATGAGCACCTCCTGTCCGCCGCTGCGGAAGGAGCCTTTCGAGGCCGATCGGCTCGAGGAACAACTTGCCGAGCAGGGGCGCATCTTCCTTTCAGACCCGCGCGGCGCCGTCCGGCGGGGGGATGGCGTCGTCATCAGCGAGATTTTCCGCTTCTTTTCTGATGACTTCACGGAGGCGTTTGCAAGAAAAACCGGAAGGCAGCCTTCCGGCATTCTTGAGGCGATTGAAGAGTTTTCCGCCCCCGATTCGCCGATCCGTGGGGCCAGAACGGTGGAATTCCAGAAGTACGACTGGTCACTGAACCGGCCGCGGTAAGGCTGCTACCGGCTGAAGGACTTCAGCTCCAGAAGGGTATTGATGGCAATGGGTCCTTCGACTTTGGAATCGATCTTCACAATGCCCCCGGGAACTTCGTCACTCAGCCAGAATCTCGAGAGCAGCAGGAGATCACCTTCTTTCCTCTGCTGCTGATAAACGCGGCAGGGATATTCCTTTCCGCCCGCCGTGGCAGGCTCCTCACCGGCGGGCACCATCGCCGCCTCCTGAGCGATCATCGCGCGGATTTCTTCCTTCCGGGGCGATTCTTCCACGGTGTCGTCACCGCTGGTCACCTTCCGCGACACCTCGATCACAACCCGGTCGCCGGCCTTCTCGATCAGTTTCATCGTGGTTTCGATGGTGGTTTCTACTCCCAGCGTCCGGCTGACGCCGGTATATCGGGACGTTGCCCCGGTTTCGAACCTCACCCACGCTGAATAGAGCGGATTCGCCACGCTCTGTGCGCCGGCCGCCGCCGTCAGGAGCAAAGGGGCCAGCGAGGCGGCGAGAAATCGGATCATTCGGAGTCTCCTTCACGGTCAAACGGATCAGCCTGGCTGTCTGAGGATTCTGCGGTTACCACGCCGGCGGTCAAGTTCGGGTTCAGGGTTCGCTGGCGCAGTGCCTCGGCGAGGACTATGGCCGCCGCGTGCGATAGGGAAAGCGAGCTTGCGCCTCCGACGGTGGGAATGGTTGCGAATGCGTCACAGATTCTCCGCACGGCCGACGACAGGCCGCGCTTCTCCCCCCCGATGGCCAGGCACACGCCCGGGGTGAGATCCGTTTGCCAGATGCTTCGTTTGACACCGGACAGGCAACCGATCAGGCGGATTCCAGCCCGTTTGACGTGCAACAGCTCGTCAACCGTCGCGACCGCAATCATGGGGATTCGTTCGTACGCCCCGCTACTGGGCCGGCCGATTTCGACAGGGTCCAGGCTTTTGAGATGTTTCTTCACGAGGACCGCTGCCGCCCCGCACGCTTCGGCGGTGCGAAGTACAAAACCCAGGTTTCGAGCATCATCGATCCCTTCCAGAAGGAGCAGGAGGGGGGCTTGCTCCAGATGGGGCAAGTCTCGTAGAAGCTCAAGAAGGGTTGGCTGCGCCTTCGGCCCCGCAATCGCCACGATTCCCCCATGGGTTACCCCGTGGGCCAAGGCATTCAGCTCCCGCTGTTCGACGTATCGGATGGGGATGTTGTTACTCTGGGCAATCTGGAGAATATCGGAAACTTCGGAAGCATGGATTCCATGCCGTAGGAGGATGACTCGAATCCTCCGTTGCCGGGCTTGGAGAGCGGCAAGCACAGCGTGCCGGCCTTCAATGTGTTCCATCTTCCATACCTCAGAATCTCATATCAACCTATGGAAGAATATGACATTGAATCTCCCGTCCGTGTCTCCTCACCGCTGAACAAACACGCCGATGCCCCTCCGCGGAGGACCTTGGCTCGCGCAGGCCAGCGAGCCACCGGTTGTACCCCGCTCCGAATCTTTTCGCGCCGAGCCAACTTCCCACCGCACCGGAATCGGCGGGCGATTTTCGTCTGTTTCACACGCCCGCAATGCTAGCCGGGGTCTGCCGAAGCCGATCCATCGCATGATGGATCGCAGCAATGGTCTGCTGCAGGATCGTTTCATCATGGGCAGAACTCAGGAAGCCGGCCTCGAACTGGCTCGGCGCCAGATACACGCCTTCCCGGAGCATCTCATGAAAGAATCGGGCATACATCGACGTGTCGGCGAACTGCCGCGCGGATGAGTAATTCCGGATCGTCCCCGCGCCGTGCTTCAGAAAATAACAGCCAAACATGCTTCCGGCTTGTGCGACCTGAACGGGAATCTGATGCCGCGCCGCGGAATCCCTCAGGGCCGCTACGAGTCTGGCAGTGGCACGGGTGATCGAGCTGAAAACTCCCGGTTCCGCCAGCAACGAAAGTGTGGTGAGCCCGGCA
>JAVQWE010000466.1:0-2675 GCA_033579175.1 Phycisphaerales bacterium
GCCCATCTGGATGAGGCGGATGATCTGGCGGACGACCTGGAGCTTTTCGGCCAGCGTCGGCCGGACGTGCTGCCGGCACTGGAACTGGGGGGTGGTCTGGGTCGGGTCAGCGAGGAACAGGCCTCGAACCGGCTTCGACTGATCCATCGGCTGGCCGCCAAAGTGGATCCACCGGAACTGATTGTCGCGCCGATCCCGGCCCTGATGCAGTCCGTCCCGGCCCGTGACGAACTGCGCGAGCTGGTGCGGCCGGTGGGTGTGGGGGAGATGATCGAGCCCGAGAAGCTGATCGTCTGGCTGAGCGAACACGGATATCAGCGACTGGACCAGGTCGAAGCGCCCGGCGACTTTGCCGTTCGAGGCGGAATCATCGATGTCTACATCCCGGGCGACGCCGGCCAGCTCGGCCAGGATAACGATGCCGAACAACAGGTCGGGTTGGCGGTTCGCATCGACTTTTTCGGCGATCAGGTGGAGTCGATCCGCCAGTTCGACCTGGCCAGCCTCGGCTCCGGCGCGCCGCTGCAGCAGGTGGTTCTGCTGGACATCACCGGCAGGTTGCCGGAACTTTCCAGCGGAACTCACCTGCTCAGTTACCTCGATTCCCGGGCGATCGTCGCGTTCTGGGCGCCACTGGAGATTGCCGAACAGGCTCGCAGTTATCTGGATCGGTTACCCGATCAGCGCGGCGTTTACCCACTTTCGGCGGTCGTCCGGAACTCCGAGCCATTCCGACGGCTGGAATTGCACCAGTTTGATCAGGCGACGGCCGTTGCGCCATCGATCGTCAGCGGGAATGCGGTGCGTATCCGGCTTCCTGTCCGCTCGCTGCAGCGATTCGAGACGGAGGTGAAGCGGGCGATCGGAGAGCTGGCGGCGCTGTCCGCGACGCACGAGGTCACCGTTTTCTGCGAGAACGAAGGCGAACGGCAACGATTGGTGGAACTGCTGGAACAGGATTCGCCCGGTCTGTCCGCACGGCTGACCCTCGCTCGCGGGTATCTGCATCGGGGGTTTGTGTTCGAGGAGGAAGGCGACGGCTTTGCCCTCGAGAGCACAGTCCTTCCGGGGACAGGCGCGCCAGCAGGTTCCGCGCGGGGGTTGGCGTTCCTGGGGCATCACGAGTTGTTCCATCGCTACGAGCAGCGCCGCCGGGTCAGACGGGTGATCCCCAGCCGTCCGGTGGACTCGTTTCTCGACCTGCAGCCGGGGGATTACGTCGTGCACGTGGCCCACGGCATCGCCAGATTCTCCGGGATTCAGACGATCGAGAAGGACGGCCGGAAGGAGGAATACCTCACGCTGCGTTTCGCCGACAACGCCACGCTGCACGTTCCGGCGTCGCGGGTGAATCTTGTGCAGAAGTACGTGGGGGGGTTTCAGGGATCGCCGCGACTTTCTCGGCTGGGCAGCGATGCCTGGCGGAAGCAGAAGGAAAGGGTCAGTGAAGCGGTCATGGACATGGCCGCGGAGTTGATCGAGGTTCAGGCGGCGCGATCCGCCGAAGCCGGCACCGCCTATCCTCCCGACACCCCTTGGCAACAGGAATTTGAGGCGGAATTCCCCTATACCCCCACAGAGGACCAGGTAATTGCCGCCGACGAAATCAAAAGGGATATGCAGAAATCCCGTCCGATGGATCGGTTGCTCTGCGGCGATGTCGGCTACGGCAAGACCGAACTGGCCATGCGGGCGGCGTTCAAGGCCGCCGAATTCGGCAAGCAAGTGGCTGTGCTGGTCCCGACAACCGTGCTGGCCGAGCAGCACTACCGCTCCTTCCGGGAACGCATGGCCGGATACCCGTTTCGCATCGAATCGCTGAGCCGGTTCAAAAGCCCCCGGGAGCAGAAGCAGATCATCAAGGCCGTCGCCACCGGAGAGGTAGATATTCTCATCGGCACGCATCGGTTGTTGAGCCACGACGTGCAATTCAAAGACCTCGGACTGGTGATCGTCGATGAAGAGCAGCGTTTCGGCGTCACGCATAAAGAGCGGCTGAAACAGATGCGACGGCACGTGGACGTGCTGACCATGTCGGCCACGCCGATTCCGCGCACGTTGCATATGAGCCTGCTGGGCATCCGGGATATCAGCTCGCTGACCACGGCGCCGCAGGATCGCCGGAGCATCGTCACGGAGGTCATGGCCTTTGACCCCCAACGCATCAGGCTTGCCCTGATGCGGGAACTGCAACGCGAAGGCCAGGTGTATTTCGTTCACAATCGGGTGCAAAACATCGTCGAAATGGCGGATCAGGTGCGGCAATGGGCGCCCGATGCTCGCGTCATCATCGGACACGGCCAGATGGCAGAAGGCGAGCTGGAAGAGGTGATGCTCAAGTTCGTCCGGCACGAGGCCGACATCCTCGTGTGCACCACCATCATCGAATCAGGATTGGATATCCCCAACGCCAACACCATCATCATCAATAACGCCGATCGCTTCGGCCTGAGCGAACTGCATCAGCTTCGCGGACGGGTAGGACGATACAAGCACCGCGCCTATTGCTACCTGTTGCTTCCTGCCGATCGTCCCGTGACCCCCGAAGCAGCCAAGCGCCTCAAGGCCATTGAGGAATACAGCCACCTGGGAGCCGGCTTTAAAATCGCCATGCGCGACCTGGAACTGCGCGGGGCGGGCAACATCCTTGGTCCGGAACAGTCCGGTCATATCGC
>JAVQWE010000467.1:0-2659 GCA_033579175.1 Phycisphaerales bacterium
ATCATCAAGCCGCGCCTGCACGCGATTGCCGACTGGCTGCGGCAGCAGGTGCCCGGGTCGCAGACCCGCTGCGGCGTGGACACCGCCCCCATCCCCGAACGGGAGCTGGCCGCACGGGCAGGGCTGGGGTGGATCGGCAAGAACACCTGTGTGATCCATCCCCGGATCGGCTCGTGGCTGTTTCTGGGTGTGGTGCTCACGACGATCGAACTTCCCTGCGATCAGCCGGCGATCGATCGCTGCGGCACTTGCAGGCGCTGCATCGACGCCTGCCCGACCGGGGCGCTGGTCGAATACCAGCTAGACCCCCGTCGCTGCATTTCCTACCTGACGATCGAGCACCGCAGCGAGATCGACCCTTCCCTGCGGCCGCTGATGGGCGATTGGCTGTTCGGATGCGACATCTGCCAGGAGGTCTGCCCGTGGAACCGGCGGGCGCCTTTCGCGCAGGAAACAGGCCTGCAGCCGCGTATCCCGGATGGCCGGCTGGACCTGGAGGCAATTTTGACCGCTCAAAAACAGGATTTTGACCACTCATTCCGGCGCAGTGCGATCAAGCGAATCCGCCTGCCCCTGCTTCAGCGTAACGCCCGCATCGTGCTGGAAAATCACAAGAAAAAAGCCCTCGAACCGGCGGGGGCACCTCCGGGTGAGCTGGCTCACTCAGAAGCATCCACGTCGGTCCGAGGGCTGTCGGACTCGCAACGGCAGTCCGTCAGGTTACGCTGATCTTCCGCGGCTTGGTCTCCTCGCGCTTGTTCAGCGTGATGCGCAGGATGCCGTCGGACAGTCTGGCGTCCACTTTGCCTTCATCCACCGTCGGCGGGAGAGTGAAGCTGCGGCTGAAGCGGGTGTGCCGGCGTTCCTTCAGCAGATATTCGCCGCTGTCGGAGCCGTTGCCCTTCTGCTGCTTCTCCTCCTTGCGTTCGGCGGTGATGGTCAGCGTCTGGTTCTCCAACGTCAGGTCGATCTCATCTTTCTTGAAGCCAGGCAGTTCGGCTTCGACGTAGATGTGATCGGCATCCTCGCGAATGTCCACGGCATAGGGCGCCAGGACGCCCGATTCGAAAACATCGCGGACGTTGAACAGCCTGCTCATCGCGTTGCCGAACTCACGAGAGACCAGATCCAGCGGATCGATCGGCAAAGAACGAGTAACTCGAGTCGGTAGTGCCATAATCACTCTCCTTTCGAAGCTGTCGGACCTCATACAAGACCCGTGCCAGAGCGTTTGCCACCGGCGACTGGGACGTAATTCGTTGTCAATTCAGAACTTGCATCGCCTCGAGGATGCAGCGGGGCTTATAATCGCCTGCAACTTTGACAGGAGCTTTCCTGTCGGTGTCGAGATGGCAGAGCCACATCCGATCGTCGCGATCATCGGTCCGACCGCCTCGGGAAAGTCTGAGCTTGCCCTGGCGCTGGCAGAACACCTTGGCGGGGAAATCCTGTGTGTGGATTCCATGACCATCTACCGGGGGATGGACATCGGCACTGCCAAGCCCACCCCCGACGACCGCCGACGGGTTCGTCATCATCTGCTGGATGTAGCCGATCCGACGCAAACCTTTGCGGTGTCAAGGTTTGTGGAAATGGCAGATGCCGTCATCCACGACTGCCGAACCCGCGGTCGATGGGTGGTTGCCGTCGGGGGCACGCCGCTCTACTTCCGGGCATTGTTTCAGGGAATCTTTCAGGGACCGGGGGCCGATCCAGTGCTCCGACACCGGCTCTCCGATCAGTCCAATCAGCAGTTGCATGAGCGACTCTGCCGGATTGACCCCGTCTCGGCCGGAAGGATTCACGCCAATGACCGCAAACGGATGATTCGGGCCATCGAGGTGTTCGAGCAGACCGGACGACCCATTTCTTCGCTGCAGACGCAATGGTCTCACGGGGCAGGGCCGCGTCACCGGGCGAGGTGGATCGGACTGCACTGGTCGCGCTCCGAGCTGAACCGACGGATTAACCTGCGGGTACGCCGGATGATCGAGGCGGGGTGGCTCGATGAGGTTCGCGCCTTACTGCATGCCTATGGACAGCTTGGGCCGACTGCCTCTGAGGCGGCCGGATACGCCGAACTTGCCGCATTTGTGCAAGGCACAACCAGTCTGGAAGAGGCAATTGAACGCACCAAGATCGCCACGCGGCAGCTTGCCCGACGGCAGATGAAGTGGTTCCGAAGGTTTGAAGGGGTGCACTGGCTGGAAGGGTCAATGCCCCCGGAGCAGCTCGTGCGCGAGTCCCTGCGGCTGGTTCAGGCGACGCCGTAAACCTCTCGGGCGCGGGCTCGCAGGTGACGCAGCAGCGGCTCGGCCGAGAGGTCGGCGCCGGTCACCCTGCGGACCAGTTCCCGCGCGCTGTATCGCCGCCCGTGCCGATGGATGTTCTGCCGCAGCCACTGCAGCAGCGGTTTGAAGTTGCCGACGGCGAACATCGCGTCCAGATCGCCCAGATCCTTGCGGGCCTGCTCAAAAAACTGGGCGGCATACAGGTTGCCAAGGGTGTAGGTCGGGAAATAACCGATCAGTCCGGCCGACCAGTGGACATCCTGCAGGCAGCCTTTGGCATCGTCCGGGGGGGTAATTCCCAGGTATTCCCGGTATTTCTCGTTCCAGGCGGCCGGGATGTCGTCCACACCGAGCTGGCCGGCAATCAT
>JAVQWE010000468.1:0-2646 GCA_033579175.1 Phycisphaerales bacterium
GCCGTCGTCGTTCCCGGTGACGCTGTCCTGCGTGGCGCGTTCGATGTACCGGGAAATCGGCTCCTCCCGGACCTGCGGCGACGCCGAGTGCAGCATCCGGACTTCCCCCCCCGGCCCGATCGTGATGAACCCCACGTGGCCCACCCAGCCGCGATCCCCGCGGCCGCGGACGATGTTCACCACGTCGCCATCGCGCAGGGCCGACCGCACTTGATCAAACTTCTCCCAAGGCACATACGATTCCCTGATTTCTTCCACGGGGCAGGCAACGTCGATCTGATATCGAGCTTTGAAAAACCCGGCCCGATCGACCTTCTGAACGAACTCTGCCACGGAAGGGCCGGCGATCTGATCCGTAATCTCCCTCAGCAACCACCGGTTGTTGCGGTTCCAGTCGGCTTCCGTGAAATGATTGCGCGTCCGCACCCCGATCTCGCCGCCGGCGTAACGGATTCGCTGCAACATCTTCAGAAACTGCGGGAAACCGTCGCTCAGCGCCATCGCCAGCGTATGTTCGACGAAAACCACGCAGTCGCTTCTCTCCAGACAAAACAGCGGCTGGTTATCGATCGACTCAAACGGCGCCTCACCCAGCAGATACAGCTCATACGGCTGACCGAGGTTGGCCCGGGCGATCGCGATGACTCGCTGATTCAACGTCGAAAACTCAGCCTGCCAT
Source organism: Phycisphaerales bacterium (assembly GCA_033579175.1). Lineage (GTDB taxonomy): Bacteria > Planctomycetota > Phycisphaerae > Tepidisphaerales > Tepidisphaeraceae > JAVQWE01. The sequence goes on from JAVQWE010000468.1 coordinate 680, forward strand.
TTCGGCAGCATCGGATGAAGCTGCTGCGGCGTCATCCGATAGATGGGGGGGTCGATGGAGGGTTGCGTTGACTCAACCCACCCAAACAAGGCAAGCACCAGGACGGGAAACATCGCCTCATCCTATCACAAATGAGGAAATCCCGCCGCGGATTCTGGCATCGACCCGCTTCTGCCTCGCCCAATCCTCCGACAACGCTTGCGATCCGGCGCGACCGGTTCTTCAGCCGGCCAGCTCCCGAAGGTAGTCGAACGAATAAATCCCCGCCGCGTGTCCGTCGCTCCACTCCAGTTGAATGGCATAGTTGCCCACCAGATGGGCGTTGGTAATGACAATCTCCCCGCGGAAATCACCCTGCAGAACGTTCAATGATCTGGGCCGGGCGGTCGTCCGACGGTTCTGCCGACACGAAGCACACGGACAATGGGTTCGCAACGTGCGCAGCGAGAGCGTCACCGTCCGGCCGTCGGCAAAGTGCACGGTTAAGCCTTCGGTCTTCTTCAGGTCGAGCTTGCGGACAGAACCGGCATCAGACATGGAAGCCCGCCGGAGCTTCAGTTCCCTCGCAGCAGCACATATGCCATCGCGGTGATCAAGCCGACAGCCAGCCCCGTCCCGATGGCCAGCAGCCGCCGGCGCCGCGCCGGTCGACGATCGCTCCGAAGCCGCCTCATCAGACGGTAATGGTCGCCGTCCGGTCGGATGGTGCGCCGCCGCGCTGTCTTGCCGATGTATTTGGCACGCATCGTGACAGGACCTGATTTTACGCGCCGGCAAGCGGGCGTCATCAGGGGATTACCGGCGCAGGTGGCTTACGAGTCAGCGGGGTTGAGCCGACAGACTGGCGGGGATCGGCGCTGCGCGCCGCGACAGCTCCGCGCGCAGCGCATGGGCACCAGGCCAGTCCGGGCGGTCGCGCAGCACGACATTCACCTCCCGCAGGGCCTCTTGCGGCTGGTCCAGCCCCGACAGCACCGTTGCCAGTTCGAACCGCCAGGCAAGCTGATTCGGGCTTCGAGCGATGGCCCGACGCAGATATTCCGCGGCCGCCGACAGGTCGCCGCGTCGGCGCAGTACCTGTGCGGCATCGTACAAGTCGGAGGGAGTCGCGGCAGGATCTTCGGCGGCGGCGAGCATCAGCTCCTGCAGCTTTCGTTCGGCGGCGTCGGCGTCGGAGGAGAAACGGGCCTCGCGCAGTTCGCGAACGACACTCTGCAGCATCAGTCGGTCTTCACCGGCCAATCGCAAAGCCAGGTCCGGACGTCGATGAGCGCTGACAATCCGCCGAATGATGTGGTCGGAAGACACCGACGCCGTCGCCAGCGCCCGGCGGAACAGCTCCAGGGCTACTGCGTCCTCACCCCGATGCAGTGCCAGTTCACCGCGGAACTGCGCGGTCGGCCCGTCATGAGGCGAAAGCGCCGTCGCCCGCGCCAGCAGCCGTTCGGCGCGCGGCAGATCACCCAGCCACGCCGTGATCTGACCGGCCATGCTGTACGACGCGCCGAACGTCGGACACAGCCGCATGGCACGCTCAAATTCCTGTAGCGCCGGAACCAGCGCCGCGCGACCGACATCGCGGGGATCACGGTCGCGCACGGCCGCAAAATAACGGGCCAGACCGCGCTCATATGCGCGCCGGACATCACCCGGACTGAGGCGCGCCGCTTCGTCACATGCCCGGAGCAACCGGGCGTAGTCCGAATCTTCTCCCCTCCACTGCTGGCCTTCCAACTGTTCCAGCGAGCGCGCTGCCGCCGATGCGTGCGCCTCTGCGCGGCGGACGCGATCCGTCTGCCACACGCCCCAGCCCAGCCCCAACGCCAACAGCCCCGTCGCTGCCATGCCCCCCACACTTTTCCGCGCCGATCCCGGCGAATCGTCTCCGTGGTGCACCACCGCCACCAGACCCGCAAGCGTCACCGCCGCCAGCGCCGCATTCGCCGGCAGCTGCTGCCCGAAATCCG
>JAVQWE010000469.1:0-2641 GCA_033579175.1 Phycisphaerales bacterium
TCGTCGAGCTGCTGGTGGTGATCGGCATCATTGCCCTGCTCGTGGGAATTCTTCTCCCGGCGCTGAATCGGGCGAAGGAAAGTGCCCGGCAGGTGCAGTGTTTAAGCAATCTGAAGCAAATCTCGAATGCGACGATCATGTACTGCAACGACAACCGGGGGTATTACCCCGGGCGTGCCGGGCAGGGCAATGATTCGGGCGACGGCAGCGTCAACCCTATGAATTACTGGGGCTGGATCGCCTGGCGCCGGAAAATGGACGTCGTCAACGGTCGGATCCTCGGAAGCGATGCCTGGGACCAGAACATCACAATGTCTGCGCTGACGCGCTACCTCGGAGCTCGCGTGATCGACCATAACCCGTCCCGCAGCACCTCGCGCGACGCGCTGGCCGAGGCGCACCGGGTCAACCCGGCGCTGGAAGCGATTTACCGCTGTCCCTCCGACAACATTGCCTCACGCAAGGCCTTTGACCAGAACACCGGAGTGCCCAACGGCGGTCGAGGCTGGTACCGCTACAGCTATTCGATGAACATTCTCTTCGGGAACAAGCGGGTTCAGGTCATGCCGGACGGTTCATACGTGCTGGGCGAACTGGGGGGATACCGCAAGCTGAATCAGGTACGCAAGGCGAATCAGGTAATCATTTTCATCGACGAATCAGAACTGTCAGTCAACAATGGCGAATACAACCCGACAGTCACGCTGGCTCAGGCAGACGACCCCAGCAAGGACTACTCCGCCATCGCGGAGCGGCATGAGCTGAAGGTGAAACGCAATTCCGAACGTGCGCGGGGCAATGTTGCCTTCGCCGATGGTCACGCCGAGTTCTTCAGTCGCACGGATGCCTTCAAGCGGCAGTTTTTTGACCCCGACTACGGACGATGATTTGGTACCTCCCTTCGCCCCGAGTAGAAAAGCCTCGGCATGCGACATCGGGCCTGCCTCGACGATGATTGGCGTTTTGCACTGGGCCATGCCGCCGACCCCTCCCGCGACTTCGAGTTCGCCCGCGACCGCTCGCTGGTCAAGAGTGGCGAGGCACGCGGCGCGGCCGGGGTGAAATTTGATGATTCCGGCTGGCGGCGCGTGGATCTCCCCCACGACTGGGCAATTGAGCTGCCGCTGGTGCAGAGGGAGGATCGGGAGTTCTGTGAGCATGGCTTTCATGCCATTGGTCCGGATTACCCCGAAAACTCCGTCGGTTGGTACCGGAAGCGATTCTCACTGTCGCAGTGGTTTCCGGATAAGCCTGGTTCAGGGCAACACACGTCGGCCGCAGGTCGCTCAGGCTCGCGCGCAGCGACTCCGTTGCGGCATCATCCGGCGGCCAGATGGTGGATTGAATTCGACGGGGTCTTTCGAGATTCGGTTGTCTGGCTGAACGGCCACCGCCTCGGACGCCATGCGAGCGGCTACACTCCATTTCGCTTCGACGTAACCGATCTGATCGAACCCTCGGAAGAGAACGTGCTGGTGGTACGTGCGGACGCCACATCGTACGAAGGGTGGTGGTACGAGGGGGCGGGCATCTACAGGCATGTCTGGCTGCTGCGCGTGCAGCCACTGCATGTGGCTTCCACTTTTGTTACCAGCGTCGCACGGGCCGGTGCAGCATGGGTGACGGCACGCACGATGATCCGAAACGATGCAGAGGAGGTCGCGCGATTCACGCTGTCGTCCGAGGTGCTCGATCCGGCCGGCCAGCGGGTTGCGCGGGTGCGTTCACGGCCGCTTCTACTGGCTCCCTTCTCGAGCATGGAAATCGCGCAAAAACTGCGCGTCCGCAATCCCCGGCTCTGGTCTTGCGAGGATCCGGCGTTATACAGGCTTCGCAGCACACTCGATCGCGGCCGGGGAGTGCTCACGGATGAGCATCATACCACCTTCGGGATTCGCTCGATCCGATGGGATGCCCGTCGGGGGTTCTTCCTGAACGGCCGGCATCTGAAGATCAAAGGCACATGCAATCATCAGCAGCATGCCGGGGTTGGTATCGCTGTGCCCGATGCACTGTGGGAATGGCGCCTGAACAAACTCAAGGAGATGGGCAGCAACGCCATTCGTTGTTCGCATTACATGGTTGCGCCCGAGGTACTGGACATCTGCGATCGTCTCGGCCTGCTGGTGATGGCGGAAAACCGGCTGGCGGATGTCGGCCCGCAGTTTCTTGCAGATTTCGAGACGATGATCCTCCGAGACCGCAATCATCCCTCGATCATCCTCTGGTCGATCGGCAACGAAGAGCACACGATTCAATGGTCCGAGGCGGGAGAGCGGATCGGGCGCACGCTGGTGCGCACAGCGCATCGGCTCGACCCCACCCGAAAAGTCACCGCGGCGATGCACGACCGGGGATTGGGGGCCGGATTTGCCAATGTCGTGGATGTCCACGGGTGGAACTACATTCATGTCGGCGACATTGAGGCGTTTCACCGACGGCGGCCGGATCAGCCGATCATCGGCAGCGAGGAGGGAAGCACCGTCACGACCCGCGGCGAATATGCGGATGACCCGGAGCGCGGTTACGTCAGCGCGTATGACCGGCGCCATCCGAAATGGGGCAGCACGGCTCAGAAATGGTGGAAGTTTTTCGCCGAGCGTGACTGGATCGCCGGCGGATTCGTCTGGACCGGCTTCGA
>JAVQWE010000470.1:0-2637 GCA_033579175.1 Phycisphaerales bacterium
TTCTCATCGATGGAGTCGATATCCGCTCGGTGGCGCTCTCCAGTCTCCGGAGGAACGTCGGCTTCGTATTTCAGGAAACCTACCTGTTCAGTGACACCGTGGCGGCCAATATCGCCTATGGCCGACCGGGGATCAGCCCGGGCGAGATCGAGGCGGCGGCACGGCTGGCCCAGGCACACGATTTCATCGCCGAGCTGCCCAAGCAATATGACACCGTGCTTGCGGAGCGCGGCGCCAGCCTCTCGGGCGGGCAGCGCCAGCGTCTGGCGATCGCCCGGGCAATGGTGACCAACCCGCGAATCCTCGTGCTGGACGACGCCACCGCCGCCGTTGACCCCGAAACGGAAGACCTGATCCGTCGAGGCCTGCGGCTGACGCTGTACGGCCGGACTACGTTCGTCATCGCCCATCGCATCAGCACCGTAAAACAGGCTGATCTGGTATTGGTCATCGAAAACGGGCGGATCACCCAGCGCGGAACCCATGAACAGCTCATGCAGCAGGACGGCCATTACCGTGCCATCGCGGCGGTGCAGTTGTTCGGCGACGACGTGCGAATGGGTGAGGATGCTCCCAGTCACATGGACCGCGTGCAGAAAGACCAGCGCGTCAAGCTCGAAGCTGAGTCGGCCGACGACCGAACCGATCTCACAGTGGAGTGACGCCCCCGCTCAAGCCCCCGGCAGATCCCTCACACCGCCGTGCCGCCAGATCCGGCCAGACACCAGCGGCCACTCGCGGGAATCCAGCCCCGCGAGCCGTCTTGGTGGCCCGAACGGGCCTGTCAGGGGATGAGGGTGGGTCAGACTTGAAGTTCCACGACAGCCCCCAGCTCGGATCGATACCTCTGACGAATCGGCTCGACAACTTCCTTCAGGAAGCGATCCACCTGACGTGGCGCGCGTCCGACAAAACGGCTCGGGTTCAGCACGTCATCGAGTTTCACCCCTGTAAACGCCGGATCGCTTCGCAGGCGATCGATCAGGTCGTTGGGCCTGCCAAAACGCTTCACCTGCTCGGCCGCGGCGAGGCTGTGCAGCCGGATTCGCTCGTGCAGCACCTGCCGGTCGCCCCCGGCACGCACCCCCGCAACGAGGATCTCTTCCGTGGCCATGAAGGGCAATTCGGCGGTGATCGCGGCTTCGATCACCTTCGGATACACCACCAGCCCCCGTGCGACGTTGATCACCAGCAGCAGCGCGCCGTCGATCGCCAGAAATGCCTCGGCCATGCTCAGCCGGCGGTTGGAGGAATCATCCAGCGTCCGCTCCAGCCATTGTCCGGCGGCGGTCATCAGGGGCGAACTGGCAAGGCTCATGACAAACCGAGCCAGCCCCGTGGCGCGCTCGCAGCGCATCGGATTCCGCTTGTAGGCCATGGCGCTGGAGCCGACCTGATCGGTTTCAAAAGGTTCTTCCACCTGCTTCAGACCGGCCAGTAAGCGGATATCATTGCAGAATTTGTGAACGCTCACGGCGATGCCGGCCAGAGTGTTGACGATCTGTGCATCGACTTTCCGCGGATAAGTCTGGCCTGTGACGAGGAACGACTGCTCGAAGCCAAAGGCTTGCGTAAATGCCTGGTCAAGCTGATCGCACTTGGTGTGGTCCCCCTCGAATAACGCCAGAAACGACGCCTGGGTGCCCGTCGTGCCCTTCACCCCCCGGAAGCGTAACCCGGCGATGCGATGTTCCAGCTCCTCCAGATCAAGAGCGAAATCCTGTGCCCACAGCGTCGCTCGCTTGCCGACCGTGGTGAGCTGCGCCGGCTGGAAGTGCGTGTACCCCAGCGTCGGCTGGTCCCGCCAGCTTGCGGCGAAGGTACCTAAGGCGTCGATCACATTCGCCAAGCGGCCCGTCAGCAGGCGCATGGCATCCCGGAAAATCACGAGGTCGGCGTTATCGACGATCGTCTGGCTGGTGGCTCCCAGATGAATGATACCCCTGGCGGCAGGGGCGGCCTCCTCAAACGTGTGAACATGTGCCATGACGTCGTGCCGCAGCTTCCGTTCCCACTCGGCGGCGCGATCGAAGTCGATCTGGTCCACGGCGGCTTGCATCTGGGAGATCGCTTCCTCCGTGATGCGTGTGATGCCCAGCTCCTTCTGGCAGCGTGCCAGTTCCAGCCACATGCGCCGCCAGAGGGAGAATCTATGCTGCGGTGAAAACAGGCGCAGCATCTCCCGTGACGCATTGCGGGTTGCAAGGGGAGATTCAAACGTGTCGCGGGGCATACCGGAGCACCCATTGTGGAGTCGCAGAGTGGGATTGCAACGCCCATATCAGTTCAGCGTCAGGCGCATCAATTCCCCGCTGGCGGCGTCGAAGACAACCAGCGTGCCGGCCGGCTCGGGAACCACCTGCGTCAGCCGAAGCGCGTATACTGGCAGCGCCGGGCGGGCGGTGATCCGCTCCCTGGGAATCGCGGTGATGCGTCCGGATTCGAAGATCAGGAACGCAGGAAACGTGGTGTCGACGGCCGGAGCGTCCGTGCGGCTGGCGACCCTGGGAACAATTTCATCCGAGTCGGCCGCGAAAAGCAGCAGCCGCCCTTCGGTCAGCGGCACAACCGGAGAGAGCTGGCGGGGCAGACCCACCAGACTGCTGACCAGCTTTGCAGAACCGCTTGGATCGACTT
>JAVQWE010000471.1:0-2635 GCA_033579175.1 Phycisphaerales bacterium
GAGTATTCCCCTCGCCCGCCGTCCCAGGAAATTTCGGTTTCCACCGGGTCGAAGCCGGGTTTTACCAGCTTGACGCGTTGGGGCACGAACAAGTTTTTCTCAATGTCGAACGCGAAGGGTCGATCGCGCAGCTCAACCGGGCTCCTTCCGACTTCTTCACCATCGATGAACACCTGCGCGCCCGGGGGGTTGGTGGAGATGCTCAGATTCTTGCGCATCGGCTCGAGGCGCAGATCGTAGACTGTCTGCGGGGCGGCCCATGTGATTGTGGCCTGCGCCGGGAGGAAACCCGGCCGCTCGGCCGATACCGTGTGCACGATCCAGTTGTTTCGGGCATCGACCGTGAACTCCAGGTCGAATGTCGTTGACGTGACCCGCTCTGCGGTGATCGGCCGGCCGTCTACCAGGATCGTTGCAGGCACCGGCGATACGTTCACCGTCACTCGCTTGCTCTGGGGCTTCAGCTCAATGACGATGTTGGTTTTCTCCATGTCGCGGGTAAGGGTGATGGTCTGATCCTTGTAGCCGAGTCGCGATGCCGTCACACGTCGGACATCGTTCTCATTGTTGAAGGTGATCACTTCGGTGATCGGTCCCCTGCCGCGTTCCACTCCCTCGACCTTCAGCACCGCGTCGGCCGGTTTTGCAGAGATCGTGAATTCCCGGGTTACGGTGCACCCGGAGGCGCAGACCAGCGCCACCAATGCCACAGCCGTCCGAGCAAAAACGCGGAATTCTTTCCACATGCCCTGTATGGTCCGCAACCGGCCCGCTCGATGCAAGCCCGATGTGTCGCCCCTCCCGAGGGCGGTTGCTCAGGACAATCCGGTAACCGGTCTGCATCCGGCCGAACCAGACCGCCTCGACCTCGGCCGGTCAGGCACCTCGCCGACGGCCCATCAGCCCGGCAAGCCCGGCAAGTACGGCCGCGCACGAAGGCTCGGGAACGATCGAGATCGTCAGGCTTTGATAGTTGTACTCGGCCCCGACCCCACCCAGACGTCCCACCGTCCACTGGAAAGCAGCGAGGTTCGCTGTCCCGTAGGTCCCGAGGCATTCGAGGATGTTCAACGATGGGAACGGCGTGCCGTCGTTAAAGCTCCGGGAGAAATTCAGGTCATGAATGGGGGTCAATCCGGGAATCGTCACGTTCACCGCAACCGGAAAATCCACATTGTTCCGGGAGAGGAAAAAGCCATCGACGGCCGGATCGTTGTTCCGAAGCACGAACCGGGCCGGCCCCCCCGGCTGCGGATGGACCAGATGGATCGGCTGCCCGCCCACCAGCAGGCTGAACGAGGCGGGGATGATGTCGTAGCCGCGGGTCGGAAAATTCACGCTGTTGACGAAGACATCTGAATCCACGTTGAAACTCATCACCACGGGCGCGCCGGAGCCTGTGCCCGTCTGGTTTCCTTGGATGACATTGAACGCCACAGTGCCCGTGGCGGTCACGTTTACAAGCTCCGCGTGTGCTCCGCTCATTGCCAGGACACTCGCCACCGCCGTGAACAGGATATGACACCGCATCTTCCGCTCCTTTCGATTGCGAACGTGTCGACGGAGAGAACCACCAGCAAACACGCGGCATCCAACGATGAGTTGCGCTTCAACCGTGGCTCGTCGGAGCCGGCACAACCTATGGACATGCGCAATCACCCGGCTTCCCGAAAGCCGGACTCGCATCCCCGCCCCGCTGCGCCAGCACCCCCGTTCGGCCACTGCTGCACTCCCACGGCCGAGGTTGCCCGGGAATCTGCAAAACCCGACGCCCGTTCCGTGGCGGTCAACACCTCGCGTCGGAAAACACCTCCGGCTGAGCGATGGTCATCGCACCACCCCCCATCCGCCCAGCCGGAGGCGAGTTTCATCCCGGCTTCAAACACCACCAGATCGCGAAGCAGCGGCCGCGGCCGGGAGCACGCTTCGCAGCTCACTCCCTATCAGCCCCGACGCCGCCGCGCCAGAACCGCAGTGCCGATCAATCCCATCAAACCAACGCCCGCTTCGGGGACCGCCGTGCCCCGTGGCAGGCTCCCGAGCGCCGACTGGTTGAAGTTCAATGCGAGAAGTGAAAAGTCGTTCAGATTGGTGTTCCCGTCGAAGTTGAAATCTCCGGTCACCCACTGGCCGGCATTGTTAAAGTTGATGGCCAGACGACCGAAATCCACCAGATCGGTCGTGCCGTTCAGGTCGGCATCGCCCACGCGGGTGTAACGGACCAGAACCGCCGTCGCGTCCACCGACTGCCCCAGGAAGCTCGACGGAGAACCGACCTCCGACGCTTCGGCATAGCCGACAGCGTGCCCCGTGGGGTCGGCGGCGGCGGCGCTGCTGGTGATGCCGTTTCCAGTCCAGTTTCCGCCGGCGTAGCCGCTGACGATCTGGGCGCGAACCGTCGCACTGGGCGACGAGCTTATATAATCAAACACGACCCCGTTCTTGTGTACATCCAGCCGTCCCGTCGGTGCACTCCCCCCGGTGAGAACGAAGTTCGCCTCATTGAAATCCGACGTGGCCGATGGATCGCCCACCGGACCACCGGGGCTGATCCCCAGCGTCGCGCCCGCGGCAATCGTCGTAAGCCCCGCGTTGACCCTTCGCGGCACGGTCAGCGTGCCTTCATTTACAGTTA
>JAVQWE010000472.1:0-2631 GCA_033579175.1 Phycisphaerales bacterium
TTACCAGTGACACAGCAAAATGCGCCGCCGCGCCGCCGAGTGCGAGGCCTCGGGTGATGAACGTTCAGAGCAATCAAACCGCTGCAACCCGGCGCTGGCCAGAGCACAGCTCCGCTACACGAAAACGCAATGAATCCCCGTTGCTGCAGCGTCCCGCTGCGTCGCAGGCTCAGGCCCGCCCGAAGATGTAGTCGTTCAGGAAGTGGATTTGCTGTTCCTGTTCGCTGGCGTGGCAGGCGTTAATATCACCGATGCTGATCAGCCCGTGCAGGTGGCCGGATTCGTCCACCACGGGCAGGTGACGGATGCGCTGCTTCTGCATGATTGCGGCCATTTCAGAGAGCTCATGATCCGGTCGGCAACAGACGACCTGTCGAGTCATCACCTCGCCCACGCTGGTTTCGCCCGGGGAACGCCCCTCGCCGATGACTCGTCGCAACACGTCGCGTTCGGTGAAGATGCCGACGACCTGGTCCTGCTCCATGACGACCAGGGCACCGATCTTATGGCGATTCATCTGATGGATCGCGTCGAGGACAGTGGTGGCGGGGGTGGTGCAGTATACGCCGCCGCCTTTTTCCCGGAGAATGTCCTTGGCCGTGTACATCGTTCCGATGCTCCTTTCGCACCCTCTCCGTGCGCTCCGGCTCAGCCGCCGATGCAGGCCCGTCCGCCGAAATGAACCTGCGCAGGATAGACATCGTTTGCCAGAATTTGCAACATCGTGAAAAGTTTATCGAAGTCCCCCCCTTGAGCCGATCGAACCGCTCTTCCGCCGACGGAGGTCGCCGCTCCGGCCAGCCGGCTGAAATCCTTGTCGCAGGGTCGGGTCTTGGGCTGCGGTCCGACCGGCTTTTGCGCCGACCGTGGCGGTCGGATACGGCCCGGAAGATTCCCGCGGCGTCCCCGGCTGGCGGTTCCATCCATGGGCCGGCATCCAGCGGCGCCGGAGTTTGACAAACGGGATCGGACTTTCGACAACCGGATCATGCGAATGCCCGTGGTTGCCATCGTGGGAAGGCCCAACGTGGGCAAAAGCTCGCTGTTGAACGCCTTGTCCGGCCGGCGGATCAGCATCGTGCAGGATCAGCCCGGGGTGACGCGGGATCGTGTTTCCACCCCTTGGCAGATCGCCGGGAAGTGGGTGGAACTGGTCGATACCGGGGGGTATGGCTTTGACGATTCCCAGGGTCTGACGGAGCACATCCGGCACCAGATCGAAATCGCCATGGCGCGGGCCGATCTGGTGCTGTTCGTCGTGGATTGCACCACCGGCCCGACGGCTGGCGATGAGCAGATCGCCCGTCTGCTGCGTCGGCTCTCGGCGCGGGTGCTGCTGGTGGCCAACAAGGCGGACAATGCCGATCTGGAAACCTCCGCCGCCGAGTTTGCGCGTCTCGGATTCGGCACCCCGCTGGGGGTCTCCGCCATTTCCCGCAGGCAGATCGACCGGCTGGTGGAGCAGGTAGCGGCGACGCTTGACCTCTCCGAGGCGCCGGTCGAGCTGCCGGCCCCGCAGATGCAGATCGCCATCGTGGGGAAGCGCAACGCCGGAAAGAGCACGCTGGTAAACACGATCGTCCGGATTTTCGAAGGGGAAGCGGATGAGAGGGTGATTGTCAGCGAAGTGCCGGGAACAACCCGCGACAGTGTGGACGTTCGCATCGAGAAGGAAGGCAAGACTCTGGTGGTGATCGACACCGCCGGCGTGCGAAAAAAGCGGCATATGGTCACCAACGACCTGGAGTATTACAGTTTTCACCGCGCGCAGCGCTCGATCCGCCGGGCCGATGTGGTGTTGCAGCTCATCGACGCCACCGATGACATCAGCGAGCCGGACAAGAAACTGGCTCAGTACATCCTGCAGCAGCACAAGCCCGTGGTGCTGGTGCTGAACAAATGGGACCTTGCCCGGCAGATTCACCGGGAGCAGAACCCCGGCAAGCCGGCTCGGGATCAGGAGCTGATGCGCAAATACACGCAATACGTCAACGCCGATCTGCGCCATCTGGATTTCGCCCCGATCGCGTTCATCACGGCCAAAGACGGAAAGAACGTGCCGGCATTGCTGGACCTGGCACAACACCTGTTCAAACAGGCGAATCAACGGGTCACCACCGGGCGGCTGAACGCCGCGCTGCGCCAGGCGCTCAGCGAGCAACCGCCCTCAGCCCGCCGGGGCGCCAGGCCGAAGGTGTACTACGCGACGCAGATCGGGGTTGCCCCACCCACGATTGTTCTGAAGGTCAATCACGTGGAAAACTTCCCGGAAACCTATCAACGGTATCTGATCCACCGGCTTCGTGAATTGCTGCCTTATTCTCAGGTGCCGATCCGGCTGATCGTGCGTGGGAAGGATCAGAAGGAAACCGCACCAGAGCGGTTGGTGGATGAGGAAGTTTCTTTTGCGACTGGGTCGGGGAAGGGGGGATCAGCCGCGCCGAGCGCGCCGGCCGAAGCCCGAACCGACGGCAAGCGAAAGAGCGCGGCGCAGTCCCGAGGATCATAAGTTGATGATTTGCAATGACTTATGTCGATCTCTCGGCGTCCTGGCGCGAACTCGGGGGCTCGTGGATTTGGGGGAATAGTTCGTGCCTTGGAGCGTTAGGGGAATAGAAGGCCGGATCGAGC
>JAVQWE010000473.1:0-2625 GCA_033579175.1 Phycisphaerales bacterium
GGATCACGCCCACGGACGGTCGGTCTCCAAGCGATCCATCCGCGCCCGTGTCGGTGGGTAACGCGCAGCACGCCGGATTCTTCCCCAGCGCCGCCGTCGCGGCGGATCATCCGCTGGCCTCGGCCGCCGGCGCGGAGATCCTCCGCAGGGGTGGAAATGCGGTCGATGCGGCGGTCGCAACCAGCTTCACGCTTTCGGTGGTCCGTCCGATGAGCTGCGGAATCGGCGGCGGTGGGTTCATGATCATCAAGTTCCGCAAGGACCCGGTGCATGGCGAGCTGGCGACGGCGATCAATTATCGGGAGACCTGCCCCGCCGCGATCGGCGCGGATTACTACGAAGCTCAAGCCGATGCGGAAGCCTCCAGCGTCGGAGGAAAGGCGGTGGCCGTGCCCGGCACGGTTGCCGGGCTGCTGTACGCGCTGGAAAAGTATGGCACGCTCGACCGGGCGACCGTTCTGGCACCCGCCATTCGCGCCGCCGAGGAAGGGTATCTGGTCGATCGCTTCGATGTCGCCAGCGCGCGCAACCGTGTCCGCTGGTTCGATGCCGATCCGTCGCGCAAACAGCGGTTCGGGTTTCTCTGGAAACGGTTCCTCCGGGAAGGCCACCTGCAGGTGGGTGAACGCGTGCGCCTGCCCGAGCAGGCCCGTGCGCTTCGGCTGATCGCCGCCCAAGGCGCGGATGCGTTCTATCGCGGCGCCATCGCCGCCGCCGTGCTGGATACCGTTCGCCGGGATGGGGGCGAAATGACGCCTCAGGATCTGTCCGGCTATCGTCCGCAAGAGGTTGAGCCCCTGACGTACCGTGCGATGGGCCGGCAGTTCATTGCCATGCCCCCTCCCAGCAGCGGTGGAATTGCGATGGCGCAGATTCTGCGCATGTTCGAGACCGTCCGGGAGTCTGGCGGGGTCGTATCCTCGATTGACAGCCACTTGTTGACCGAGTGCATGAAGCATGCGTTTGCCGACCGCGCCCGATGGCTGGCCGATCCTCAGTTCGCCACGGTCCCCACCGCGGGGCTGATCTCGCCGGCGTACATTCAATCGCTGGCGGCGCGCTTCAGGCCCGATCGAACGCTCGCGCTTGGGGAATACGGTGCGTTCAGCCCCCCGCCCGATGACGGCGGGACCAGCCATCTGTGTGTGATCGACACCCACGGCAATGCCGTCGCCTGCACGGAAACCATCAACCTCAGCTTCGGGTCCAAGCTGGCCGTGGAGCAATTCGGGTTCTTCCTGAACAATCAGATGGACGATTTCACCACCCGCCAAGGCACGGCGAATCAGTTCGGGCTGATGCAATCGGAGCGGAATCTTCCGGCGGCGGGCAAACGTCCGCTTTCCAGCATGTCGCCAACCATTGTGGTGGAGCCCGACGGGCAAGTGTGCCTGATTGCCGGGGCTTCCGGCGGGCCGAGAATCATCACCGGAACCGTTCAGGCCGTTTTGAAGGTCCTCGTGGAAGATGCATCGGCTTTGAAAGCGGTTTCGGCGGCCAGAATCCATCATCAGTGGCAGCCTGATCTGCTCGAGTATGAACCCGGGGCGTTACATCGTTCGGAATTGAGCCGGCTGCAACGAAAAGGCCACAAGACGGCACCGGCAAAAGAAGACGTGGGCAACGTGCAACTGATCCGTCGTTCGGCCGACGGGAACGGGTGGGAGGCGGCCTGCGACCCGCGAAAAGGGGGCCACCCGGCCGGATTCTGACCCGCGGGCTTCACCACACCTTTTTGCCAGGTCTCGCATTCTGGACGGATTTGCGGGGTTTCCGCCGGGATTGGCTGGAACAGCCGGTGTTGGTGCCGGGGAGTCTTCGCGTTCGAGCGACGGGGTTGGGTCTCGTTCCGATTCCCCTGGCCGGTCAAAACTGCCGCGAGTGTCAAACTGGTAGACTCAGGAAACTCGGGAAATCACCTCCCTTCGCCGCGCAATCGTTGGAGTGAAGAGACACCCACACGTAGACCATTCATGACCATAGGTTTCGGGGAACCGCATAATTTTTCTGTTGACGGATCAAATCCGCCTTGCAAAATTATCCACTCGCACGCCCCGCGTCACGTCAAGGGCGCTGCGAAGGCATGAAGGCTCTGCCACCGTCGGTGGTCGCCTCGATTCGGGCACGTCTTGTTTCCATCATGTCGGGAGGTTCGAAAATGTCTGTTCCGCTGAGAGCGCCGGTCTTTCTGGCTGTTTCGGCACTGGCAGGTGTTCCGGTGACGGTGTCGGCTCAAATCACCGCGATTTTCTCCAACATCCCCGGGGGGAACAACGTCAGTCCTGTTGCGGGGCGCGTTTTCAACCCCGGAACGGCCGGCGATTCGGCGTTTGACCGTCCGTTTCTCAGTCCGGATGGAAACCGCTGGATTATCGTCGCGGTGGCGGACGATGCCACCGACGACAAGGATTTTGTCCTGATCGGGAGCGGGCCAACGGGTGTCGGCGCGTTTGCAGGATACGTTGAGGACGATCCGTTTTCCTTCGACCCCACCCTGAACATGCCGGGAGTTCTTCGGCAGGGAGTCGGGATCAACAATGCAGGCCAGTATGTCTTTGCCGGCGACACGAACTTCGCCGACACCACTCGCGACGACATGATCCTTCGTGGCTCGGGAACAACGCA
>JAVQWE010000474.1:0-2613 GCA_033579175.1 Phycisphaerales bacterium
CGTTCGGCCATGATGGCGTTCTGCTGTTCAGGCAGGCGACCTTGCATGAGGTCTTCGGTGTGCTGCCGAAGTTCCATAACCTCCTGCTGCGAAATGAGTTGCGGCACAATCAGGAAGCCATCCCGGCGGAACCGGATGTATTGTTCGGTGGTGACCAGGTAACGATCCGACGACATCGCTTCCTCCATTTTAACACGAGCCGGGTGAATTCCCGGCCGGCTGACGCGGGGAAGACTCCTCCGCGGATTCCAGGGCCTCCGGTGGCACGGCGAATTCAGTCCCTCGCCACACGAATCGTCGATCCCCGCACCTTCGCAGCCCCTCGAAAATCAGCCACAACAGCACCGGAAACGACACAAACGGGATCAGCGCATAACGCATCCTCGACCGGGATACCCGATACAGCTCCAGCAGAAACCCGCTCATCAGGACCCAATGCACACCCGCGGCCGCCAGCCAGCTCCAATCGTTGCGGGTCAGAAGCCGATACACCCCATAGGCCAGCCCGAAGTACACCCCCAGCCCGCCGAACAGGACGAACAGCCCTGCCAACACGGGCCGCCAACGTCGGAAGCGTGCTGTTCCGGCGAAAATCCGACCCCATCCGCTTCGTAATTCTGCCAGGGTGGCATGCATTCGCATTGATGCCAGGTGAGTGCCCACGTACAACCGGCACTTGAAGTCTGCGGCTTTCACAGCCCGCATCAGCTCGACATCCTCGACGATCTGCTGCCGGACGCGCTGATGCCCCCCGACAGCCTCGTAGGCTTCCCGACGGACCAGCAGAAACTGCCCGTTGGCGGCGGCGTTGCGGGGTCGGCTGTCTTCATTTGTGCGCGAGATCAGGAACATCGCCGCCCAGGTCGCGCCGCACACGGGAATCATCAGCCGTTCCCAGAGTGTGCGACCCTCCAGCCGGTTCAGGATGGACACCGCGTCATATCCGCGCGCCACAGCCCGCGCCAGCACCGTCCGCAGCGCCTGCGGCTGCAGCGCGATATCGGAATCGACAAACAGAATCCACGGCGAGCGGACATGTCGCGTTCCCACGTACAGGGCGTGGCACTTGCCCAACCAGCCATCCGGCAGCGTATCTACATGCACCACCTGCAGCCGGCAGGATCCCCGGGCGCGCTCCTCCTGCAGCAGCCGGTGCAGGATTTGCCGGGTGGCATCGCGGCTCCGGTCATCCACCACCACAACATCGAAGTTCGGGTAATCCTGCTGCAACAGGCCTCGCACGCAGGCTTCAATGTGGTCGGCCTCATCCTTGGCAGGCACGACGATGCTGACGTGCGGCGGATCGGGAGGAAGCGGCTCGGCGGGCGCGAAGAGCTTGTTCATCCGCGCCTTTGCAAAGAACATGCCGACCCACGCCAGCAGCCATCCCCCCACTCCCACCAGCAGATAGCCCGCCAGCAACCAATCGATTTTGTGCAGCCAAGGTTCCGGCACCGGCGCCGGGGGAGAATAGCTTCGGCAAGGCCGATTGGCACGTGAGCAGGAACGATCGTCGCCGGGTGCTGGATTCTCAAGGCGGCGCCGCGTGACTGGCAAACCCGCTGGCCGAGGGTACGAGCGACCGGAATGCGCCTCGGGACCTTCTGAAGCCACAGGCGCCCACAACGGGATTCACTTTCCTTTCGAACGTACTTTCGTTTTGAAAGTGATCCAGATCACAAACGATTCCGCGCCGGCGACGATTTGCCGTTGACTCGCTTTGCCGCTGACTCGCTTTCCGAGGCTTGCAGACAGCCTAGACACCGCCCTTGGGTGGGGCTAAGCCTGTTCGTTTGTGTGAATTGTGCGTAAGTTTCATTCGGGAAGATACTTACGTCGCTTGTGCGAAATTTCACAAAGTAATGGTCCCAACGACCCCCACCCGATCGGCCCGTTTGGCATCGTGCACAGCAGAACCCAACCCGATGGAGCACCGCAGAAGCGGGGCGCAACCGGTCCGCCCTTCTGCCGACGTGCCCGCAATCGAATTGACCCACCACCCCTGCATCACCCCCGGCCGCCAGGATTCTGGATGTCGGCCCAGCCCTGCGGGGCACCCCAACCGGCCAAGCCCCCCTGCCTCGAATGCCGCCCTGCCCCGGTGACCCGTGGGAGTCGTGTTGCAGAAATGGGAGGGCGCAGTCAGCAAAGTCCGAGCAATCGTCACGTCCAGCCCTTGCCGATCTTCCTGCCCTCACAACAGCCGCCGCGCAGCGACCGGATCACCCGGCTGCATAACCTGCGATTCCCACGGATTTTCTTGAGAATCTGCAATCGGGAGATTTATCATGAACGTGGATTTGGCCGGTGTCACAGGAGGTACGGTATGTCGGTAACGACCAGTTCATCCGGATCAGGCGGATCCAACACCCCACAGAAAATGGTCTGGAGCGGGGCCAAGGTCTACCCTGATGGCACGCGACGGGAAGACGACGACAGTGGCAATCGTCCCTCGGCGCCGGACGGCTCGCCCATCGTTCATGTCAAGGGCTATTCACAGCCGTTGCATCGGCACGATGTGGCTGTGGATTTCCGTGATGCCGAGATTCCTGTCTATCGGAAAGCCCGGGGCAAGCATATCGTCGGCTTTGGAGTGGGCGCGACCCTCGGCAG
>JAVQWE010000475.1:0-2593 GCA_033579175.1 Phycisphaerales bacterium
AATCGCCTGGAGGATGATCGTTACCGGCAGTGCCTGCCGGATGATCGGCTCTACCGGGCGTGACTGGATGAAGCTGTCACCGAGATTCGGGCGCTTGATCGGGAATTTGTCCCACCGCAAGTCACCGGGAAGCGGGCCGATCCCCTCAGCACGGGCCATTTCCCGCATCTTTCGGCGGACTTCACGATCGGAAAGCCCCGGATTCTCCGCGCGAACCACCGGCTCGATCCGCTTGAAATACTCCTGCCGACGGGCCAGAGCCTCACGCACGGGTGGATCATCGCGCTGCCAGGTGTGAAAACCGATCGGCGAGATGTTATTCAACCATCGCAGATATTGTATGTAGCCGGGCTTATCCAGCCCGTAGCGTTCTTCAATGTATGCCTCGCGCTCGGCGCGTTGTCCGGGCAGAATCTCACCCCCGGGAGGAAGCAGCACATCCACGATTTTGATCGGCGCATACGCCATCAGCAGGAAGATGATGGCCGTGGCGCCGATCATCGTCGGTACAAACAGCAGAATGCGACGGATGAGATAGCCGATCATGTGCCTTCAGGCCTTGCCACACCTTGCGAGGCGCGCCACCGCACCCCGGACCGTTTCACTGCGTCATCCTCTGCCGGTCGGACGGAATGAACCAGGGGATCATCCCGCCGTTGAGATACTCGAAATTCAGGCCCACCTGCGAAGTCTCGATGTTATGAACCCGGTTGTTGATCAGCCGCAGCGCATCGCGGTTGAAAAGGAACGTGTACGGCTGATCTTCGTGCAGAATCCGGTGCACTTCGTGCCAGTGGCGCATTCGCTGCTCGGGATCCATGGTTGAGCGCGCCTTCTCGATGGCGCGGTCCAGTTCGGGATTGGAATAGCCCGTGCGATTGTCACCCTGATCCCGGATCTGGCTGGAATGGAAGATCTGGTAGGCATCGGACTCGATCGTGCTGCTCCAGCCCAGAATGACCGCGTCGAAGTCGCTCTGATTGAGCTTGTTCACCAGCACGGGCCAGTCCAGGCGCTCCGGTTCGAGAATCACCCCTCCCCGGGCGAGGTTGTCGCGCAGGAACAGGATGATTTTCTCGTAGATTTCGGCGCCTCCGGGGTAGCTCAGGACAAATCGCAGCGGCTTGCCGTCAGAGCCTTCAATGACCCCATCGCGGTTGCGATCCGCGAAGCCGGCTTCCTCCAGCAACGCCCTTGCAGCTGCCTCGTCATACGGCCAGGGCTTGATCTCGGGGTTGGATTGCGGTCCATTCGGGGCAAATGGGCCGCTGGCGACCGTGGCATAGCCCAGATAAATCTCCCGCGCCATGCGTTCGCGGTCGATCAGCATGGTCATGGCCCTGCGGACACGGGTGTCGGCAAAGGGCGTGGGCGTGTCGCGCCCGTCGATCTTGCGCCTCTGGTTCCAGCCGATGTAACTGTATCCCCCGTAGGGGGTGGTATAGCGGAACTTGTTGCTGAAGCCCATGATCCGCTGATCCCTGGTGAGCCTCTCGAACACCTCGGGGGTACAGCGGATCACATCGTGCTGCTGGTTGCCATACCGGACCATCTCGGCCGACTCTTCCTGAATCTCGTTGAACACAATTCGATCGAAAGTCGGCTCGACTCCCCAGTAGCGGGGGTTCCTCAGCAGTGTCACCCCGTTTCCGGGTGTCCAGGTTTCAGGATTCTCCAGCATGTAAGGCCCGGAACCCATCAGCAGGCCCACCCGCTCATTGAACTGATTGGGGGTGAAGCGGGAGTAAAAGTGCCGGGGCATGATATTGATCGTGGCGGCGGTTTCGAAGTTCTTGAAATAAGGCTCGGAAAACGTGAAGCGCACGGTATGGTCGTTGATGGCCGTCACATCCTTGAACTGCGTCATGTACGCCCGGGCCCGTGGTGCGTTAACTTCCGGGTTTCTGATCCAGTTGACGGTGAAAACGACATCCTCGGCCGTTAACGGCTGGCCGTCGGAGAATGTGACATCGTCGCGAAGGTAGAAGGTGACGGTAAGCC
This sequence comes from Phycisphaerales bacterium, assembly GCA_033579175.1. Classification (GTDB taxonomy): domain Bacteria; phylum Planctomycetota; class Phycisphaerae; order Tepidisphaerales; family Tepidisphaeraceae; genus JAVQWE01. The sequence continues at coordinate 2,002 of JAVQWE010000475.1, forward strand.
CGTCCGGACTGATTTCCCACCGTCGGGCAACCCGCGGGACAAACTCCAGCGAATACGGATCGCGAACTGCCAGGCTTTCCATCACCTGATTTTCCACCCAGCTCTGATAGACGTCGGTACTGATCAGCGGGGTGAGTCTGCCGACCTTCGTGCCGAAATTATCGATGAACCATCCCCCACGGGCGAAGTTTGGAAGTCGCTCGGCCGCTCGAAGGTGGGTGAAGCAATCGACAGCCGGTTGTGCGGAGCTGGCCCCGCCGCTCGAGGAGCCTCCGGCCGGACCCCCGGAAGGCCCTTCTTTGCCGTCCCCACGCTGAGCGGCGCCGGCGTCCGCAGGCACTCCTGAGTTGTCGCCCGACGCTCCCCTCGGCCCGCCGCCGGGCGTCACCCCCCCCGCTGCCATTTCCGCCACCTGCCGACGAACCCGCGCCACTTCCGCGGCCAGTTGATCATTCTGCTGCTTGATCGTCAGCACATGCTCATACTGCCGGTCGAACTGGCGCATCGCCAGCACAATGAGCACGATCAGAATCGACATGACCAGCAGAATGAAGAAGTCCTTGACGCCGAAATTCTTCTCCATGACACCTCC
>JAVQWE010000476.1:0-2590 GCA_033579175.1 Phycisphaerales bacterium
GGGCTGGTCGGGGCTGTCGAAGCTGCGTCATTCTCACGCTGGGCACGGGGGTTGGCACCAGTGCTGTGATTGATGGTGTCCCCCTGCGCGGTCAGCACGGTCAGGCCGGCAACCTCGGGGGGCACTTCATCGTCAACCCCTTTGGTCGGCGGTGCACCTGCGGGGGGATTGGTTGCGTGGAAACCGAAGCCTCCGAATGGGTGCTGCCTGCCATCGCCCGCGAGCACCCCGGATTTGCCTCCAGTCTGCTCAGCAGGCAGGAGACGATCAACTATCGGGCGGTCTTCCAACTGGCCGAGGAAGACGAGCTGGCCCGCGAGCTGCGCGATCGCAGCATTCGGGTCTGGTCGGCCGCCGCCGTCAACATGATCCACGCCTTCGATCCGGAAGTGGTGATCCTTTCCGGAGGCATCATGAAATCGGCGGATGTGATTGTCCCGGCGATGCAGGCGTTCATCGATGCCCACGCGTGGGTGGGCTGGGGGCGGGTGCGTGTGGCGGCCGGCACTCTGGGCGACACGGCGGCGCTGCTGGGTCTGGGATACCTTGCCGGTGGGTCCGGACCATGATCCGCAGCTTCGTCAAGCGGGTGCGTTGGCGATCGCGTTTCCGGCCGTTTTGGTTTTGTGTTCCGCTTTGAGGCTGGACGCCGCCCGACCCAAGCCTCGGCCGGCGAACGACTTCAGCAAGGCACGAGTCTGCTTCGATGCGATTGAGCAACTACGACAAGTTCCCCTTTGTGCCTGTCAGCGGCCGGTCAACGGATGTGGCACGCGGCTGGGATTGCATCGCCGACACCCTGCTTCAGGCCGCAACCGGGTGGCGAGTGCTGGTTGTTGAAGCCTATCCGGGGGCGGATCTGGCGCCGCTGGTGCGGGTGCTCCGTCACAAAATCAGTGATCTGACCGTGGTGGATGCCGCATCCTGCCTCAAGCCCTCCGGTGAAATCGCTCGATTGACGGCCGCTGATGTCACCGACGACCCGGTTTTCGGCCGGCTGACGCAACTGCAAATGCTCGACTTTTTTGACCCCGGCAGGCTGCACCAGACCCGTCGGCAGCTCGAAGGGGTCGCTCGGGCCGTGGTGGTCGGTTCCGGCGCGGCGCTGATCCATCCCGGCGACATTCTGGTATACGCCGATCTGGCCCGCTGGGAGATTCAGACTCGAATGCGCCGTGGACAGTTCGCCAATCTCGGTCTGGACAACCGGGGCGAAAAGTGGTCGTTGCAGTACAAGAGGGGGTATTTCGTCGATTGGCGCGTGGCGGATCGGCACAAACAGGCCTTGTTCGACCGCATCGACTTCCTGCTGGACACCAACGCTCCCGACGATCCCAAGCTGATCACCGGCGCATGCTTCCGCGGGGCGCTGAAGCATGCCGCGACACGACCCTTCCGCGTCGTGCCGTTTTTTGACCCGGCTCCATGGGGCGGGCAGTGGATGAAAGACGTATGCGACCTCGATGGCTCCGTGCAGAATTACGGGTGGTGCTTCGACTGCGTACCCGAAGAGAACTCACTGCTGCTGGGATTTGGCGACGTGCGCGTTGAGGTGCCTTCGATCGATCTGGTGTTTGCTCGAGCAAGGGAATTGCTCGGCGAGGCGGTCTATCAGCGATTCGGAGCCGAATTCCCCATCCGCTTTGATTTTCTGGACACGATGGACGGCGGGAATCTTTCGTTGCAGGTGCACCCCCTCACGGACTACATCCGCCGGCATTTTGGCATGAGCTACACCCAGGATGAAAGTTATTACCTGCTGGATGCCGCGCCCGATGCCACGGTGTACCTCGGACTGCGCGAGAACATTGATCGCGAGGAAATGTGTCGCCAGCTCTTTGAAGCGGCCGCCGGACGTCGCAGCACGTTCGAAGCCGAGCGGTTCGTGAACCGCTTTCCGGCGGCCAGACATGATCATTTTCTGATCCCCGCCGGCACCGTTCATTGTTCGGGCGCAAACAGCATGGTGCTGGAAATCAGCGCGACACCCTATATTTTCACGTTCTAGATGTGGGACTGGGGAAGGCTGGGTCTTGATGGTTTGCCCCGCCCGGTGCACCTGGAGCACGGCATCGCCAACATCCAGTGGGATCGCACCACCGGGTGGGTTCGCGGGAACCTGATCAACCGCGTCACGCAGATCGCCGCCGGAGATGGCTGGCGCGAGGAACGGACCGGTCTGCATGAGCTGGAGTTCATCGAAACCCGTCGGCACTGGTTCACCCGGCCGGTGACGCATCACACCGGCGGCGGGGTGAATGTGCTGAATCTGGTGGAGGGCGCGGAGGCAATCGTCGAAAGCCCCTCTGACGCTTTTGCACCGATGGTTGTGCATTATGCCGAGACGTTCATCGTTCCGGCGGCGGTGGGCACGTACACGATCCGGCCCTGCGGGGCGTCTGAGGGAAAGCAGTGTGCCACGATCAAGGCCTTCGTCCGGCCCGGTACGCGGATTCCGGATACTGATTGAGCCCGGTTCGGCTTCACCGGATGCCGCGTGCCCACGGTTTTGTGAGCGAGCTGCCGGCCGGGAGAAACAGCGGTCTGAGCGTTGAAGTTGTCCGCCCTTTCCCCGGCTTGGGGCTTGCAG
>JAVQWE010000477.1:0-2580 GCA_033579175.1 Phycisphaerales bacterium
ATCCCAGCGGATCGGGCCTGCACGTGGGACACCCCGAAGGCTACACCGCCACGGACATCTACAGCCGCTACCTGCGAATGCTCGGCTATAACGTGCTGCATCCCATGGGGTGGGACGCTTTCGGCCTGCCCGCCGAGCAATATGCCATCAAACACAACGTCCATCCGGCCGTCACGACCCGACAGAACATTGAGAATTTCCGTCGACAGATCCGGATGCTCGGACTGAGCTACGACTGGGATCGTGAAATCGACACCACCGACCCTTCCTACTACCGCTGGACGCAGTGGATTTTCCTGCAGATTTACAACAGCTACTTCGACCCGATCGACAACAAGGCCCGTCCGATTTCACACCTGCTGCATCAGTTGGAAAACGAGAATTATGTCGTTGCGCCCGATGGTTCGATCCATCTCAACCCGCAGCAGGAAGGCATGGAGGCCCTGAGCGGACACGTCGACCCCTTCCGCTTCTGGCGCGAGTTGTCGCCGGCGGAACAGCGGGATGTGATCGACGGCATGCGGCTGGCCTACACCGACGAGGCACCGGTGAACTGGTGCCCGGCTCTGGGAACGGTGCTGGCCAATGAGGAGGTGATCGACGGCAAGAGCGAAGTCGGTGGATTCCCCGTCGAACGCCGCCCCATGCGCCAGTGGATGCTGCGGATCACGGCCTATGCGGAGCGACTGCTGGCCGACCTCGATTTGCTGCAGTGGCCTGATAGCCTCAAGGAAATGCAGCGAAACTGGATCGGCAAATCGGTCGGGGCGGAGATTGATTTTGAGATTGCAGATTGGAAAGACGCCGGTCGGGGGGATCAGGATGTCATCACCGTCTTCACCACGCGTCCGGACACGCTGTACGGAGCAACCTATCTGGTGCTCGCCCCCGAACACCCATTGGTGGAGCGGGTCACCACCGATTCCCAGCGTCCGGCGGTGGAAGCCTACCAGGCGTTGACGCGAAACAAGAGCGAGCGCGATCGACTGGCCGACGCCAGAGATAAAACCGGCGTTTTCACCGGCTCGTACGCCGTCAACCCGATCAATGACGAAAAGATTCCGATCTGGATCGCGGATTATGTGCTGATGGGCTATGGCACCGGCGCGATCATGGCGGTCCCGGCTCATGATCAAAGGGATTTTGAGTTCGCCCGGAAGTTCAACCTGCCAATTCGGCAGGTCGTCCGCCCGGTTCAGGAATCTTCCGGCGCAACCCGCGGAGAAAAGTCCGACTCGAGCGGGCCTCTGCCCGCGGCGTTCGAGGGCGACGGAATCGCGGTGAACTCCGAATTCATCAACGGCCTGCCCACGCCGCAAGCCAAGGAGCGGATTACCGAAGCACTGGAGGCCGAGGGCACAGGGCGCAAGTCGGTGAAATACAAATTGCGGGACTGGCTTTTCTCCCGTCAGCGCTACTGGGGCGAGCCATTCCCGATCCTGCTGAACGCGGAGGGTGACCATTTTCCCCTGCCGGAATCAGAACTGCCCCTGAAACTGCCGGAAATGGACGACTTCAAGCCAACCGGCACTCCAGAGCCTCCCTTGAGCAAGGCCACCGAGTGGCTGCACGTGCAGCGCGATGGGGTCATATACACCCGTGAGACCAACACCATGCCCCAGTGGGCGGGAAGCTGCTGGTACTACCTGCGTTTTATCGATCCCAAAAACCCCAGCCGCTTTGTCGATCCTGAGAAGGAAAAGTACTGGATGCCGGTGGACCTGTATGTCGGTGGCGTAGAGCACGCCGTGCTCCACCTGCTGTATGCCAGATTCTGGCACAAGGTTTTGTATGACCTCGGACATGTTTCCACCCCCGAGCCGTTTGCGCGGCTTGTGAATCAGGGGTTGATCCTCGGAGAAATGGAATTCCATTTCTTCCAGAAGGGCGATCAACTGATCAGCGCCGAGGAGTTCAGCCAGATCGACGAGGAAGCGACCGCTGACGAGGGAGTCCGGCTGTTCGGAATCCACCGCAAAACGGGTGAGAAGGTGTTCGCCACGCGGGTGGACGAGACGTTGGTGGAAAAGCGTCAAGACCGCTATGTCCTGAAAGCTCACCCGACGATCGCCGTCGACGCCCGGAGCTTCAAAATGAGCAAAAGCCGGGGAAACGTGGTCAACCCGGACTCCATCGTCGAAAACTACGGTGCCGATTGCTTCCGCCTCTACGAAATGTACATGGGCCCACTGGAAGCCCCGAAGCCGTGGAACACCCGCGATATCGTGGGAATGAGCCGGTTCCTCAATTCGGTCTGGCGGAATCTGGTGGGGGAAGAATCCGACGGAGCGGACACCGGATCCGGCAGATCTTCACGCGTCCGCGCCGCGGAGATTCCCGAAGCAATCGACCGCCAGCTCCATCGCACCATCAAGAAGGTTGGCGAAGATATTCAGAATCTGCGGTTCAACACCGCCATCGCCGAACTGATCAAGCTGAATAACGAGCTTTCCGGGCTTGAAACCATCCCGCATACGCTGGCCAGCACCTTCACGTTGCTGCTGGCACCGTTTGCACCCCATATCGCCGAGGAAATCTGGCAGCGGCTGGGGCACTCCGGCTCACTGGCACGACACCCCT
>JAVQWE010000478.1:0-2578 GCA_033579175.1 Phycisphaerales bacterium
GGACACCACCAGAATCCCGCCGGAGATGTTCAACTGACTGTTGTCGTTGGTGTTCTGCCCGCAGGTCACCAGTCCGTACGTGGAGTTGATGCCGTCGTTCGAGGCGTTGACGTGGGTCACCCCGCCGGTGAAGTTGATGATGGGAGATTCAATACCCTCACCCACCCCCTGCGTGGGTGAGACCGCGTTGACGTTGATCGTGCCCCCGCTGATCGTGATCGACGTGTGCGAGTGAATGCCATCGTCCGTGGAGGTGACGGCGATGTTGCCGTTGACAATGCTGATGGCCCCATCGGCGAGAATCGCCTTCGGATGGTTGAAGTCCGTGCCCGTCGTGGCAAACCGGGCGCCGTTGGTGGTGATGTTGAGCGTGGGATTGCCGGAGGCGCTGCCAATGCTGATGGTGCCGTCGGATTTCAGCCCTTTGCCGCCGGTGCCGGAACTGGTTGTCGTGATGGATCCTCCAGTGACGGTAATCGCCGAATCGGAAGAGAACGCCGCGGCTGAATAGGAGTCGGCCACCCCGGAGCTGTTGGTGTAATTGGCACCGTTTCCGGCGACATTCACCGAAATCGAGCCGCCGGTCACCTGAATTGCGCCCTGAGCCGACAGCCCTCGCGCCCCGCTGGCGGTGGCGGTGCCCACGATGGTGAGCGAGCCGGCGCTGACGCTGATATTCCCCCAGGCGCGCACGCCGGCCGGGTGGGCAGGATCAACCCCGCTGCCGGTGGGCACCAGCACGGTCGGTCCGGAGAGATTCACGGTGGTGTTCCCACCGGCGAAGCTGATGCTCCCGTCAGCCTTGAAGCCCTTTCCCGAAGCGCCGCTGTTGGTGATGTGAATCGTGCCGCCCGACACCTGGATATTGCCGTCGGCGGAAAAGCCCTTGCCGTCGCTCCCGGAATTGTTGAGGGTAAACGTTCCTCCGAGGACATTGAGGTTTGTGTCGGTGCTGAAAGCCGAAGTACTGTAGGAATCAGCCACGCCCTGCGGGTTGGTGTAATTGCCCCCGGCGCCGGCCGTGGTGATGTTGAAGCTGCCGTTGTTGATCACCAGATCCGAGTCCGCCGAAAACCCCTTTGCACCACTGGCGGTGGAAGTGGCGGCAATGGTGAAGGTTCCACCGTTGATGACGATCTGCCCGTCGGATTTGAAGCCGGAACAGAACGACGGGTTGAACCCGCTGCCCGATGCCGAGAGCACCACCGAGCCGGAAAGAGTGATCTCAAACGTCCCGGAAAATACCGAGATGTTTCCCCGTGCCGAGACGGCCTTGGAAGCGTTGCCGGATACGTTGAGGTTGAACGTTCCGCCGGTGATGGTGATCGTGCTGTTGCCCGTCTTGAGGGCGCGGACATCGGCAGCGGTCGAGGTGACGTTCAGGGCGCCGCCGGAAATCACCACCGGGCCATCTCCGGCGTCGACACCATCAGACCCGGAAGCGGCAACGGTGACACTCCCGCCGGTCAATTGGAAGCCCTCGGATCGGAATCCATCCGACGCTGCGGACGTCACCGTGATCGATGAGGATTGCACTTCGATCACAGAACTGGTGAACACCCCATGGCGACGCACGCCGCGCAGCGTGAGAGAGCCTGTCCCCGCGAACACGATCCTGCCGTCGGTCTGCAGAGTTCCGTTGCGCGTGCTGGCAGAGCCGTCCATCAGCGAGTTGACGGTTCCGGCTTCCGAGATGAACCTGTGAGTCTGTCCCCCGGTGACCTGGATCGCCGGACCACTGGGGTTCGTGAGATTCAGGTTTCTCATCACGAAAACTGCCGGTGTCGTGGAACTGACGTTCAGGCTGCCGGAAGAACTGGTTCCCACGAGGTGGTATTCGAGGTTGGCCAGCCCAACCGTGTTGGTGACTTGGACCGCGCCACCGGTCGCATTGATTGCCAGATCCAGCCCTTCGTAGGGATTGACAACGGTGGCGTTGTTGGTGCCGTCAAAAATGATGTAAATCTTCCGACCCCGGATGCTTTCGATGTCGCCGCCAACCCCCAACGGCAATGCCGCTCGCCCGGCGGACGCGCTCGGACCGACCGACGTGCTGCTCCCCGGGCCGGTGTCCGCGCTGGCGGCTTGTGACACTCTTCGGCCGCCCAAAAGGTCGATCGTGTCGACGCCGGAGTTGCCGGAAATCCGATCGCGCCCGGCGGAGCCGATGATCGTGTCGTCGCCCGAGCCACCGAAGGCGACATTGGCCCCCCCACCCAGAAGAATCGTGTCATTGCCGCTTCCACCGAACGCCAGATTGTCCTCGGCCCCGCCTTTCAAGAGGTCGGCTCCGTCGCCGCCGAAGAACCGCAGCTTCGCGGGCAGCGTGCCGTTCTGCTCGAGCACCACCAGCAGGTCATCTCCCCCCTTTCCATAGAAGTCCACGGTTCGGACCCGCGCGGTGCTGAAGGTCTGCGGTGCCGACCCGTTGGCGGTCACTTCGATCCGATCTCCCGACGACGAAAGCCCCACCGTGACCACATCATCGACATGGTCCTGCCCGACCACGCGCAACAGACCCCCCGGAAGCAACACGGCACTGGCGAGCAATCGACGGGTTTCAAGCGGTTCCATCAGA
>JAVQWE010000479.1:0-2569 GCA_033579175.1 Phycisphaerales bacterium
GGTTTACTGGCCGGCAGCGATATGCGGGCGCGCGAAGTGCTTGATGCCTGTCGTCTGGCCGGGCTGCACGTTCCGGAGGAAATCGCCGTTTTGGGGGTGAACGATGACGAACTGATCTGTGAGATGGCAAATCCTCCGCTGTCCAGTGTCATCCACAACGCGCGCAGAGTGGGATACGAGGCGGCGGCGATGCTGGATCGGCTGATGGCCGGGAAGAAGGTGGTGGCCGACGTGGTGGTTGACCCGCTGGGGGTCAAAGCCCGGCAGTCCACGGATCTGCTGGCGATCGAGGATCCTGAGGTGGCAAAGGCCGTCCGCTTCATCCGGGAAAACGCCTGCTCGGGGATCCGCGTGGATGATGTGCTGGAGCAGGTTGCGTTATCCAGAAGATCGCTGGAAAAGCGCTTTCGTGCGACGCTTGGTCGGCTGCCAAACGCCGAAATCCGACGGGTGCAGATCGAGCGGGTCAAGGAGCTTCTGGTCAGCAGTGATTACAAGCTGGAGAAAATCGCGACCCTTACCGGGTTCTCCACCGCCCAGTATCTGGCGGGGTTGTTTCATCGGATGGTGAAGATGACCCCCGGCGCCTGGCGTGCGGCCGGCAGGGCGGGATTCAGCACGCCGCATTAATCGGCACAAACGTCCCAGGTCTCCTGCTCCATGGGTGGGGAGACCGCCGTGCGCAGTATGGCAAAATTCCTGCGCTAAAGTGCAGTCTTTATCGGCAAGGAGATGGGTAGATTACCCGCAGGTTCCGGTCCGTCGAGAGACGAGCGACCGCGTCGGCCGGAACCGGGGAACCCATCGCCCATGAGTCTGCTTGATCCAGTCAGTTCGCAGGGCGCTGCGCGTCGGCTGCGGGTGCGCCCGGTTCTGCGGACGGTCCCGGCCGGCAGGAACGGCAATGGATCGGCGCACAGAGGTGACAGCGCCGTCATGGGGGCGGCAGCGGCGGGGAGCCGGGTCGAATCGCCGGATCTGAGCAGAGTCACCGTACCTCGGTTCCCCGACAGAGATTTTGATATTCGTCAATTCGGTGCCCGAGCGGATGATCGGACCCCCTGTACTGCTGCCATTCAGGCAGCAATCGAGGCGTGCTCGCACGGTGGTGGGGGCAGAGTGGTCATCCCGGACGGAAAGTGGTGCACCGGCCCGATTCACCTCCGAAGTGGCGTGAATCTGCACCTTGCAGAAAATGCGGTGCTCCGTTTTTCCAGTGATCCGAACGACTACCTGCCGGCCGTCTTCGTCCGTTGGAGCGGGCAGGAGTGCTTCAATTTCTCACCGTTGATCTACGCCAATGGCTGTCGCAACATCGCGATCACCGGCTCCGGCAGGCTGCTGGGCGGCGGGCGCGACTGGTGGGAATGGCATCGGCACGAAAGTCGCGTCAGTGCTCAACTGTATCAAATGGTGCTGGAGGATGTTCCGGTTTCCCGACGCCGATTTGCCAGCCGCGATCAGCCGCTTCGCCCGCAGATGATCCTGCCGATCAACTGTGAGGACGTCCTGTTGAGCGACTTTGCGATTGACGAAGCCGGTCCGTTCTGGTCGGTGCATCTGGCGTATTGTGCCAACGTGACGGTACGCGGAATTTCGATCAACACGCCGGCCGGACCGAATACCAACGGCATTGTGGTGGATTCTTCCCGGGACGTGCTGATTGAACACTGCCGTCTCGACACCAATGATGACTGTGTGGCCCTGAAGAGCGGCCTGAACGAAGACGGTTGGCGGGTAGGGCGTGCGGCGGAGAATATTGTCATCCGGCATGTTGAGTGTTCAGGTCCGTCCGGGGCGATTTCCATTGGCAGCGAGATGTCTGGTGACGTTCGCAACGTGCTCGTGCACGACTGTCGCATCCGCCGCGCCGGCATGGGAATTCGCCTGAAATCGGCGCGCGGGCGAGGGGGGACCGTTGAGGATATTGTCGTCCGAGACGTCCAGATGGATCGAATCGACGGGGATGCAGTGCAGATTACGACCGAGTTCTCGACGTTCGTAAGTCCCGACGGGCGCCCACCCACGTTCCGGCACATCACGATCCGCAACATCCTCTGTGCAGAGGCCGAAACCGCCGTGCGACTGGTGGGGCTGCCCGATTGCGCGTTGCAATCGATTTGCCTGCAGAACCTCTCGATCCACTCCCGAGAGGGGTTGCTGTGCACGTCAGCCACGGGAATCCTGCTGGAGGACTTGAAGATCCGCCCCCGGACAGGCCCCGTCTTCAGCATCAAGGACAGTCAAGAAGTCGTGATCAACGGCTTGAATCCCGGGGCCAATGGCAACGTGTTCCTCGACTTGCGCGGCCGCCGAACCCGCAATATCCGCCTGGCCGGGGAAAGCTCATATCCGGGCCGGCCGGTGGTCGTGCTCGGTGCAGATGTGCCGCGCGATTCGATTCTGCAGGAATGATCGGGTCGACACCGCGGCTTTTGAGTCGGTGTCGACCTGGTTGCTTCCATCGGCTCAAGGCGCGTTACCCAAGCTCAGCGAGTAAACTTCTGCGGCCGCGCGTTTGCGGCGCAAATGCATGGCCGACGCCGCTTCGCCGACTTCCGTCGAGACC
>JAVQWE010000480.1:0-2557 GCA_033579175.1 Phycisphaerales bacterium
AGTTGCGTGGAATCCGAGGTGCCGACTCGTAAACCTCTGATCGTTAATCAGGAAACGCCCGTCTACGCCACCGCCGTGGCTGCGACGGCTGCCTCCGCCGATCCCGAAGACCTGCCGCCGGACCAGCAGACGGGAGGCATCTTCCCCCGGATGACCGCAGCCAAAGCGGCGCAACTGGGCTTTTCATACCCTCCTGCACCGCCTCAGGGCGTTCGGCCGATGGAACCACCTGCCGATCGCAGCGAGGACCTTTCGAATTACGACACGGTAAGCGTCCGCACGATGAACGCCAACTGCGTTGCCTGTCACACCAACTATGACGAACCGGGTAACGAAGGCGATCCGATCACCATGCATGCGTCGGCGGGGACAGTCTCCTGTGTCGATTGCCACGGTGGCAACTGGCAGGTGGCGGTTCCCGCGGGAATCAGCCCTTCCGACCCCAGTTTTGAGCGGCTGAAGAACCAGGCACACGTCTTGCCCAACCCCAAGACCGCCGCCCTGTGGATGACCGGAGCGCGGCTGAGCTCGGCCAATCCAGAAATCCCCGGCGCGCTGACGTTAAGTGAAAGCCCGGATTACATTCGTTTTGTCAATCCGGGTGATCTGCACGCGGCGAAAGTGGCCTGTTACAACTGCCACGCCAGCATCACCGCCAACACCGAACGCTCGATGATGGCCCATGGGGCGATGCTCTGGGGCGCAGCGTTATATAACAATGGTGCCATCAACCGGAAAAACCCCGTTTTCGGCGAAAGTTACACGGTGCATGGCACCCCCCGCGCCCTCCTGTATAACCGCGACCCCGCCGCCAATCAGAAGACCCGCATGCCCGGTCCGCCCTCGGCCGACGATACCCGCAGGCGCGGGATTCTGCCGTTCCTTTACCCCCTCTCCCGCTGGGAAGTCAGCCAGCCGGGAAACGTCTTGCGCGTGTTTGAGCGTGGCAGCCGGCTGATCAAGGGGATTGAGGTTGCCAATCCGAACATTCTGCTGGAAGTGGACCCTGGCAAGCCCGACGTGAGACTATCCGTCCGCGGGTTCGGCACTGCGGTTCGAACAGACCCGGTCTTCCTGGGCCTTCAGAAGACCCGCCTGCTCGATCCGACGCTCAACCTGTTCGGCACTAACGATCACCCGGGCGATTTCCGTGCCAGCGGTTGTTCGGCCTGCCATGTGGTGTATGCCAACGACCGCTCCCCGGTGCACTCCGGGCGGTGGGCTGCGCACGGCAACATGGGGTTTTCCGCTACCAAAGACCCGTCGATTCCGCGGAACGAATCGGGGCACCCCATTTCGCACCAGTTTGTGCGTTCTCCACCGACGCAGACCTGCATTGTCTGCCACATTCACCCCGGCACACTCGTGATGAATTCGTACTTGGGCTTTACATGGTGGGATAACGAAACCGATGCGGAACTGATGTACCCCAAAACTCAGAAGTATCCCACCGGCGACGATGAGTTTGCCGTCAACCAGCACAATCCCGAACAGGCCGCCACCCGCGGGCTTTGGAGCAACCGCTTCCCGAATGATCAGAATCACCTCGGGATGGTTGCCGGCGAGAACTTCCTGGAACGAATCTACACCGACATCAATCCCCAGCTCAAACACACGCAGTTTGCTGATTTTCACGGGCATGGCTGGGTGTTTCGAGCCGTCTTCAAGCAGGATCGGCACGGAAACCTGCTCGACCACTTCGGAAAGAAGGTCGAAAACCCAACGGCGGAAAAAATGAAGGCCGGCATCGACTTCCAGGCAACCAAAGACCAGCCCACGCCTCCGGCAGGCATCCCCGTGCATCTGAAGGATATCCATCTGGAGATGGGAATGCATTGCGTGGATTGCCATTTCCTCAATGACGTACACGGTAACGGCAACCTCTACGGCGAAGCCCGTAACGCCACCGCCATCGAGTGCGTCGATTGCCATGGCACGCAGCGTGAGGAAGCGGTGGTTCTGCAATACCTCAAGGCCTCCGGTCCGAAGCGCACCGAGTTGCTCCGCCGCGTATTCAGCGGTAACGCCGCCTCCAGCCTTCCGGACGAGACCATCCAGCGGATGATCTCCGGCCGGTTTCAGCTTCAGCGGCAGACGGGCAGGCTCCTGCAGAAGCGTTCGGTAGACAAGGATGGCGAACCCTGGGTGGTCAGCCAGACGAAGGACGATCGTGTCAAGCGAGCGACATGGAATGATTCATCGGAAGATGCAGTTCGAGCCCGGCGCGCCTTGTACGCGCACACGGTGCGCGTCAATGGCAAATGGGGCGTCGCGCCCACCCCGGAGGAAGTGGCGAAGGATCCCTCAGAAAAGCTCGCCCACGATCCGGATCACTTCTCCTGTTACGCCTGTCACACAAGCTGGAACACAAGCTGCTTCGGCTGCCACCTGCCCATGCGGGCCAATTGGCGGAAGCCGATGCTGCACAATGAGGCCATCTTCACGCGAAACTACACCAACTATAACTTCCAGACCCTCCGCGATGACGTTTACATGCTGGGGATCGACGGCACCGTCAAGGGCAGCAAGGTGGTGCCCATTCGCTCAGCCTGCGCAG
>JAVQWE010000481.1:0-2552 GCA_033579175.1 Phycisphaerales bacterium
GCTGATCTCCTTCGGGGCGGTGATGCCCAGACGCACCTTGTCGCCGCGGATATCCACCACGGTGACTTCGATGTCGTCTCCGATCATGATCGTCTCATCCCGCTGACGGGACAGCACCAGCATTGCTGTGCTCCTTCCTGGGGCAGTAGGCTCAGGGCAAGCGCACGTCTTGCCTTTACCTGACACAACCGCGCGGCACCCGCGCCGTGCGGGCGACGCCGGGAGACCGTCTACAGTATACGATCATAGCGGCGTCGCGGTTCCGGGGACCGAATCTTCCGCGTCCGTAGCCCGGTCGGGGGGGAAGACCGGGCCGATTCGAACGTTTATGCCGATTTGGCGAGCGGAAGGTCGGCCTGGAGCTTCAGCAACGGCTGGCGGGTGGTCCACTTCTTTTCGGTGAGCACGACCTGTTCCGCCCGTCGGTTGGCGGCGTTGACGACGATCGGACCCAGGAGGTTTCCCGTCAGCCAGTTATCCACTTTGTTGCAGATCACAAAATACTGCACCGACGATTCGTCCTCAATCGCCAGGTCGGCTGTGGTTTCCTCGCGCAGCGGCACCTGGTAATCCTTGAAGAAGATTCCGGGATCGGTGACGACAAAGGCCAGCCCCGGTTCATCCACCGACTGCAGCCAGAAGAAATAGTTCTCCTCGCTGGTTTGAATCAGCGCGTAGCGCGTGTGTTGCGGAAAGCCCAGTAATCCCTTGGGCACGGTGATGATGCGCGAATCATCAACCGAAAGCGTTCCGAAACGCGTGGTCTGGATCTCCATGAGAACTCCATTTCCCAAAGCCTCGGCGGCGTCGTGCCGCCCGCGGCGTCTGCCGCACCCGCGGACCGGACCGCCTCGGCCCGCCTCCGCATGCCGAACCGGCGCACTCCGCACCGTTCAGCGTACCATGCCTCCGTCCGCTGGCTCCGCCCTCGGACGACTGCCGGGAACCCGGCGAGCATCCGTTCCCGCCGGCAGCGAGGTGATCGCTCACCCCGCCGTTACCCTGCCGTTGCGCGACCTCCGGTCGCCCAAGGCCGTCTGCGACTGCGTCAGCACTCCGCCTGATCCGCAGCCGACTTCCACCCGCTCCACCCGATCGGTGGCATCCCATCCGCCGATCGCTCCCGTTCTGCGGCAACCATTGCGCTCCCCGACGCGCAAGGGTTGCCTGCCATCGAGCCGCACCCAACGGTTCTGCCGAGCAGCGCGACCGATGCCCGACCAACCAGCAAACGCCGTGCCAGGCGCGCCAGCTCTCTCCCCGCCGGCAGAAAGCAGGCCCCCTTCGGAGTCGGTACGCTCGGGTCGCCACCCCCGCAGAACTGCGTCTTGCGGCTGTTTCATGCCAGAAAATCCAATAAGGACAGGTTCAGCGTCAGGCCGGCCGATTGCAACGTGGCCTGTAGCGCGGTCTGCAGAGACTGCAATCGTGTCACGGCTTCCGTGAAATCGACATCCTCGATTTCCGCAAGCAGCTTCTGGGTGACCACGGTCTGATCCTCAATTCGCTCACGACGCGTCTCCAGCTCGCGCAGGCGCGCCCCCGCCTCGCCACGCACCCGAACCATTCGATCGTAATCCGCCTTCAGCCGCTCGGCGGCCGACGTGATCGCCCGCTGATCGCTCGACCGCAAGGCCTTCTGCAACGCGATGAGGTTGGCAAAAACACCCGTGCTGGCCACGGCGTTGACATCATCGCCGTTGATCACTCCGCCAACGGCTGGCTTCGTCAGCCCCAGGTCGTCGGCTGCCTTACTGAACGGTGCGTTGGCCACCGTTAAAGTGCCGCTTCCACCGGCCGTGTCGGTCAACACGATGCCGTTGCCGGTTGTGGCGAAAGAGACGGCCACCCCTGCTCCGGCCCCGCCCGCCGCCGTCGTGATCCGGTCCATCACGTCCTGAATGGTCGAGACGCCATCGAGATCGACGCCGAAACTCACGCCGCTGGAGTCGGTGATGATCAGATCATCACCCTCCACGGTGCGCAGTCCGGCACCGAAGTTGATCTCGTTCACGGAGGTCGCGGGTCCGAAACTCCGCAAGCCCAGTTGAGTGGCGGTATCGCCCCCGTTTTCACCGATCGTCAGATGGATACCTTGCGTCGGGTTGAGCAGGTGGATCGCCGTGCCCTCGGCGTTGATCTCGGCGCGAACGTTGGTGCCGCTGCTGTTAATGGCGTTCAGCAGGTCCTGTACCGTGACAGCCGAGGAAAGGTCGATGGTGCGGCTGACAGAGCCGTTGGTGATGATCAGACCAGAAGGATCGATTCCCGCCCCGGCTCGAAGATCGGCCAGTTCTGTGAGTTCCGTCACTTTGGCGCGGACATCCGCTCCGTCCAGCGGAACCCCGGCCCCGGCGCCGGCAGGTTGCAGGATTCCCAGATCCGCCGCCGTAGATCCCCCTCCCACCTCGTTCACCGAAATGTTGTCGCTGCCGCCCCCCGAAAGCCGCAGGCTGACCCCGTCGGCCGCAATGGTGGCGGTGATGGTGCCCACTGCGGCGGCGTTGATCCGATCCACCACGTCGCCGATGGTGTCTGCCCCGGTGAGGTCC
>JAVQWE010000482.1:0-2550 GCA_033579175.1 Phycisphaerales bacterium
ATACGCCCACGTGTACGGCCGGCATGTTCAAAAAGGGCGTGATACGCAACTTGCCACCTTGATCAGCGGGGCCGTAATCGGAGCCGGCGTTGGTTACGCGGTCGGCAGCGGCGACGACCGCCTCGGGGCCGCCATGCTGGGAGCCGGAGTCGGCACGGTCGGGGGACGCTTCATCAACATGGGCTTCACTCGCAAGGATGAAGAGGAGGCCGACCGGTACGGGTTTCGATTCTACACCCGCGCCGGCTGGGATCCGGATCGCTTCGACGATTTCTTCCAGACGATGATCGACAAAGGATACGACAAGACCCCTGAAATCCTCAGCGATCATCCCTCGCTTCGCAGCCGCGTGGCCAAAGCCCGCCAATGGGCCGCCCAGTTGCCTTCGGAAGCGAGCCAGTGGAGGCGGCCGCCGGTCGCCGATGAACGCCGGTTTTCGCAGTTGAAACAGCGTGCCGCCACCGTCGGCCGTAACATGCCGACGGATCGCACGCTGGAGAACAGTCAACGGCTTCTGCAGGCACTTCCCAGAAGCTGCATCAGCCCGATTCCTGCCTTTGAAGATCAGGTAGCGGCCCAGAAGCAGCTGACCGACCGATCCGGGAAAAAGTGACGTGGCGTCAGAATTCGATTTCATCGATTGGATTCGTTCCCGGGTACCCGCCAGCGAAGCGGTCTGCATTCCACCGGGAGACGATCTGGCCGGCCTGCGGTGGAACTCCGGAGAGCTGCTGCTGTGTGGTACCGATCAGGTTCTGGACGGCGTGCATTTCGACGCCAACCTGCACGCACCGCTTCAGATCGGCCGAAAGGCGATGAACCGGAATCTCAGCGACTGCGCCGCCATGGCCTGTCTGCCGGCGGCGGGACTGGCGACGCTCACCCTGCCGCGCGGCCGGTCGATCGAGTATGCCAAGGAGCTTTTCCGCGGAATCGAGCAGGCGGCGCGGGATTTCGATTGCCCCATCGTGGGGGGCGACACCGCGGTCTGGGATGGCAAGCTGGCCATTTGCGTCAGCATCCTCGGGCGTTCTGCCGGTCTGGAGCCGGTTCGACGCTCCGGCGCGCAGGAAGGGGATCGTGTGTACGTCAGCGGCGCGTTGGGTGGAAGCTGGCTGGGCAGGCACATGGCGTTCGAACCCCGGGTGAAACTGGCCCGAACACTCCGGGAAACCGGTCTGATTACGGCGATGATCGATATCAGCGATGGTCTGTCGCGCGATCTGGGGCACATCTGCCGCGAAAGCGGCGTCGGCGCCGTCGTGTTTGCCGAGAAAATTCCCATCCACGAAGATGCGGTGCGGGCCGCGCAGGATGGCACACCGGCATTATTTCACGCCCTGCACGATGGCGAGGATTATGAATTGCTCTTCACCGCGCCGGCGACGGCGGAAATCAGCAGCGCCGTGGCGATCGGAAGGATCACCCGCGAAAGCGGGCTGTGGTTGCAGCATCCCGATGGCCGTCGTGAGCCCCTGAAGCCCCTCGCATGGGAGCATCGCTTTCAGCCTTCTTCCCACCGGCTGCGTCGGCCGATTGATGCAAAGTGATCGAGCGATCCTGCAACGTCGAGGACACCGAACGAATCGCCGCCCGGCTGGCGCTCACGCTCCGCGGCGGGGAATGCGTCACCTTGTCGGGCGACCTGGGGGCGGGAAAGACCCAGTTTGTCCGCGGCATGGTTCGGGCACTGGGCGGAGACGCCGCTCTTGTCTGCTCGCCGACCTTTGTGCTGTTGCACATCTACGACTGTCCGGCCTTCAAGGTCTTCCATTGGGATGCCTATCGGGTGAGCGGCCCGACGGATTTCGAAGCCACCGGCTTTTCCGAGACATTGCAGGAAGGCGGGCTGGTGATTGTGGAATGGCCGGAACGCGTGGCTGCCCTTCTGCCACCGCGATGCATTTCCGTTCGCATCACCGTCACTGGCGAGACATCCCGACGCATCGACATTGATGAATAACTCCGCCTGCACTCGCCTTCTGCGACGGCCGACGCCTATACTCCCGGCGGAAGATTGGAAAGGGGACCGATGGAATCTGTCGTAAGGCTTCGCCGCAGGCCCGTGGCAAGCGGCCGTGAAATCCTCGATTTGCTGACCATCCTGCAACACCTGCACCCGCATCGATCGCTGGGAGCGGTGCTGCTGGAGCTTTGCAACACGATGGGCACCTGTCGGGCGGCGACGGATCGCGCGGTCGAATGGCTGAATCTCGATGGAACCCTTGCGGTCGGGCGGATTCGACGAACGGAACTGCAGCAGCTTTCCCGGGCAATCCACCGGTTCTGGATCGCGGCACTCAATGCCGAGCGGCTGAAGTCGCGTCGGTCCCGTGGTACGCCTGCAGGGGTTTGACGCTCCAGCCTCCTTTCTGAATGGCGGCAATCGCCCTTGCCGCCGCCGCGGCCGCCGTGAGCGTCGTGAAGATCGGAACCCGGTTCGCCACGCACAACGCGCGAATCCGTCCCTCGTCTGTCGCAGGACCTTTCCTTGTCGGGGTATTGATCACCAGTTGGATTTCGCCGTTCTTGATGGAATCGCGGATATTC
>JAVQWE010000483.1:0-2521 GCA_033579175.1 Phycisphaerales bacterium
GATCATCGTGAACGGAAACGACGACTTGTAATCGATCCCGCGCACAGTCACCGGCTGATCAGCCATGTTCAGGCCCTCTCTGGAATTCGGTCTATCGGTCAGTCGATCGAGGCGGTAGTATAGTTTCGCATGAACCCGCTTCAAACCGCCGGACGGAACGCATAGACAGCTTTTCGAGGGGCGGGTACAACACACAACCGGGCGGCAAGCACCCGTAGCTCAATTGGATAGAGCATCGGTCTTCGGAACCGAGGGTTGCAGGTTCGAGTCCTGCCGGGTGCGAGAACCCCTCTCGTGCAGGGTGCCGCGCCCGGCTCGTCAACTGCCCGTCCGGACGATCCAGTCTTCGACGATGCGCTCCAGAGCATCCAGCGGCACCGCCCCGCTGCCGAGAATGACATCGTGGAACTGGCGGATATCGAATCGGCTGCCCAGTGCCGTTTCCGCGCGGGTGCGAAGCTCCCGGATTTTCAACTCTCCGATCTTGTAAGCCAGCGCCTGCCCCGGCCAGGCGATGTAGCGGTCGATCTCGTTCACGATGTCAAGTTCGGACTTTGGCGCGTGGGCGAGGAAGTAGTCGATGGCCTGCTGGCGGGACCATCGCTTATGATGGATTCCCGTATCCACCACCAGGCGCACCGCCCGCCACATCTCATAGGTGAGCTTGCCGAAGCGGTCGTAGGGATCTGCGTACAGTCCCAGCTCTTCTCCCAGCGACTCGCAATACAGCGCCCAGCCCTCGATGTAGGCGGTGTAGCCCGCGTGCCTCCGGAACTTCGGCATTTCCCCCAGTTCCAGCGCGCGGCTGATCTGGAAGTGATGTCCCGGAACTGCTTCATGCAGCGACAGCGCCACCATTTCCCACCTGGGGCGTGTTTCGGGCTTGTACAGATTGACGTAATAGGTTCCCGCGCGCGAGCCATCCAGAGCCGGACCCTGATAGTAGGCCGTCGTCGTGTCAGGGGCGAATTCCATCGGGATGGGTTCGACCCCGTATGGCATGCGCGGAATGGTCTTGAACAGCTTGACGAGTTTCGGATCGATCGTCTTGCACAAGGCCCGCGTGGCGGCCAGAAGCTCTTCTCCGGTCCGATAGAAAAATCGCGGATCGGTGCGAAGGAAGTGAAAGAACTCCGGCCGCGTCCCTTGGAACCCGACCTCTTTCATCACCTGATCCATTTCCGCGGAAATGCGGGCGACTTCCCGTAGACCCAGCTCGTGGATTTCATCGGGTGTGAGGCGAGTTGTCGTGTATCTTCGCGCAAAATGGGAGTACATCCGGTCACCACGGGGAAGTTGCCAGATTCCCACGTTGTCGAGGCACGCGGGCAGGTATTCTTCTTCGAAGAATTGCTTGAACTTCCGCATGGCTGGTACCACGTGTCGTTCGATCAGCTCTGCGCGGCGCTGCAGATCGGCGGCGCTTCCCTGGCCCGCAAACGGCTTGAAAAAGGGGTTCGCGGTTGGATCGTCGGTCAGCACCTGTGCGATCTGCCCGGGCACGCGCTGCATGATGATCTTTGGATGCACAATCCCCCGCCGAATGCCTTCGCGCATCAGCTCGATCGTCTGATCGACGTAAACCGGAAATGCCGCCAGACGCCACTCGTAGTCCAGGTAATCCTGCAAAGTCTCGAATCGCAGCCGATCGGCCAGCTCATATTCCGTCTGAATCCCGCCGCGCTGGTTCAGCGCGCTCAGGGGCCAGCCGAACTCGAAGTCCTCGATGGCGCGGGAAAGCTGGTCCTGGAACAGGTCATAATTGAGCTGGTCGGCGGGCGAGAGTGCAGCACGATCCACGGTTTGCAACTGCTCGAGCGTGGCCTTGCGATGAGCCTGCCGACGCTCATGGGCCGCGGGACTCACATCGGGCCAGCGGTCGTTCCAGCGGCGGTCGCCCAGACTCGAAGCCCAGGTGGGGTTTTCCTGCATCGTCCAGTCCCACTCAGCGTCAAACAGGGCATGGAGCCTCGCGGCGGGGCTGTAGGGGGTCGGTGGCTCAGCAGAAGCCGGCGCGGCGGCCAGCAGCAGCAGAATCCCGGTGATCGATGCAATGCGCCTGATCATGGAAGTTCCTTCGGCTTGAAATGTTCGACGTGCACCCCATTGAAGCCATGGCGGGCGATCGAACGATAGTTTTCTAGAAGATATGCAAGAGCCAGTCCGGCAGGGTCAGACCAGCTCATATGTGTGCCAATCAGGATAATCGACGAATACCCCTCGACCGACCTCAGGGGGGCAAGATCTTCGACGCTGCCGATGCGCTGCATCGCCCGGGGTGGTTTTGCGGCATAAAACGGAGCGGGGAGCCCGGTACGGTCAGCCGCGATTCGCCCGCGGCGTCGTTCGTAGTATTCCAGAGCGATTTCACCGTCATTTCCCACAAAAACCAGCAGCCGGGGCTCTGAGGGGAGCGCAGATAGGTGCCGATGAACGGCCTGCCAATCTTCCTTGCGCTCAAAGCAGAATTGGCCAACGACGCTCACGAAGCTGAGGACCACCAAGAGCCAAGCGGATCCGA
>JAVQWE010000484.1:0-2515 GCA_033579175.1 Phycisphaerales bacterium
AGCGATCTGCCCGTACACTACGTTTCCGAGGCACGCATCCCAGATGTTTTCCGACGCCGTCGAAGTTTACCTGCTGATCGGCTACCTGCTGGCCGGACCAGTTGTGTGGCTGCTGATGGGGTTCGGCATGCTCAAGGGGCGCAAGCGGATGGCGATTCTTACGCGCCCGGCACCTCCGGTTCCTCAACCTCCCCCGACGGTCACGGCGCTGGTTCCGGCCAAGGACGAAGCCGGCCAGATCGAAGCCTGCGTTCAATCGATCCTGCGGCAGGATTATCCGAGGCTGGACGTAGTGGCCATCGATGATCGCAGCACCGACGGGACGGGGGGGATTCTCGACCGGCTTGCGGCCGGCGATTCGCGGCTTCGGGTGATTCACCTGAAAGAGGGTGAGCTTCCGCGGGGCTGGGGCGGCAAGAGTTACGCGCTGCACCGTGGATTGCAGCATGCCACCGGCCAATGGCTTTTGTTTGTGGATGCCGATGTTCAGCTTGAGCCAGACGTACTCTCGGCCACCATCGGCACCGCCTGCGCGCGGGAATTTCACCTCATCAGCATTCTGCCGCGCTTCACGAGTGCAACTTTCTGGGAAGCGGTTCTGCAGCCGCTGGCCGGCGCCGCCACCGCCGGCATGTTCATGATCGCTCTGACCAACGCTGCCACGCAGAAGAAAAGTGCCTTTGCCAACGGGCAGTATCTGTGCGTTCTGCGCAGCGCCTACGAGGCCGTCGGCGGGCATGAGGCGATTCGCGGCACGCTCAGCGAGGATGTGGCCATCGCGCGCAAGCTCAAGCTTGCCGGGTTTCGACCGCGACTGAGCTGGGGCGATGAATGGGCCACGGTGCGGATGTATCAGGGCTTTGCTTCCATCTTCCGGGGTTGGAGCCGCAACTTTTATGTCGGAAGTCTCGGCCGGCCGTGGCGCATCGTTGGTCTGGTGGTTTTCCTGCTGGTCTGCTGCCTGTCGGTCGTTCCCGCCGTGATCTGGGGCACCCTGCGCCTGGGGCAGGCGGGGGGGTGGGTGCCGGGCTGGAGCTGGCTGGTCGGCGCTGCTGCGCATCTGGCGATCATGACCGCCGTCACCGCCCTGATGTACCGCTGGGCCGGGGAGAAACGGTGGTATGCCATCCTGCTTCTGCCGCTGGGGGTGCCGGTGTTGCTGGCGATCTGCGCCCGCTCCCTGTGGTTCTGTGCTACGGGCCGGGTGAGCTGGCGTGGCACACAGTATCGCGCTGAGGAACTGCGCCAGTCGGCGCAACCGGCTCGTTGAACCCCTGGCGCCCTGCAGGCCAACGCAACTCGAGGGTGCTCTGTGCGGACCTGAACAGACTGAGCCTGCCTGCACGGCTTGGCCTCGGCAGACCCTGAATTTGCCAACGTGTCCGGTCGCGGCGATGATCGTCCCATGAATCAAGGCATGAGCGAGCCTGCTTCCAGCCTTCCTGCACCCCCGCGCCGCCGACTGGCGCGCCTCGCAACGGCAGTGGCTGTGCTGGCGTTCGGGCTGCTGGTGGCATACGGCCTCTGGTGGTGGCAGGCCAAAGCCGCGCTGGACAACCTGATCTCGGAGCTGTCGTCGGCCGGTGAACCTGTGACACTGGCGTCGCTGGTGGTGGGGCCGGTCGCTGAGGAGCGGAACGGTTATGCCAATATCCGCGCGGCGATAGCGCTGCTGGATCCGGTGGACATCGAATTGCAGAGCGACAAGCCGATTCGCGTGGGGGTGAAACTGCCGCTGTCGGAGTCGCAGCGTCTTCAACTGCGGGAGCTGACCAGGGACGGGCCGATGATTCTTGCGGCCCTGGCGCCGGCACGCGGCAAGCCGCAATGTGTCAACGACCGGTTGCAGTTGCAGTCGCCGGCGGTATCGATCGCGCTGCCGGAGCTTGCGCCGCTGCGCCGCCTGGCAAACCTGGCGCGTCGAATGGCGGTTTTGGAGATGGATGCCGGGCGTCACGAGCAGGCCTTGCAGAATCTGAGGCTGATCGAGCCGCTGGCACAGGGAGCCGCTTCGCATCTGTTTCTGATCGGCGCACTGGCAGCCACGGGCGCGCGTTCTATGGCGGCCGACGGGTTCATGGATTTTGCCCCGCATCTTTCGATCGGCGCGTCGCCGGGACAAGCACCCCCGGAACTGGTCCGCGCCTGCATCGCCGACCTGCTGGAGGAAACTGTGGCGCGCGACGAGTTCCTCCGGGCGCTGCGAGCCGAGCGCGTCATGCAGCTTGACACACTCCAGTCGCTGTTGGAGGGCAAGCTCGATCAGAACGAGCTTGTTGCGCCGGAAGGCACCGGCAAGTCGCTTCGCACGCCACCGCTGATTTCGCGACCGCTGCTTCGTTCCAACGTGCGTTTTGCTGCGGCGCAGACCGGCGAGTTGATCGAGTTGCTCAACTCGCCTGCGGCACGCGACTGGCCCGGGATTCAGGCGCAGCTGCAGCCGCTGGAGCAGGCGACCCGCTCCACCTTGAGCGGCTGGCGCTACAGCATGGCCAAAGTGCTCATGCCTTCTCTG
>JAVQWE010000485.1:0-2513 GCA_033579175.1 Phycisphaerales bacterium
CGGCGGGATGAACTGCAGGCCATGGTTCAGATCAAGCGTCTCAGCCTCGACCTTCGGCTTATCGATGTCATAAATGGCAATCCGCGGCGCCACACCGCGAATCATGCAGGCATAGGCGACGGTGGCGCCCACCGCTCCGGCGCCGACGATGGCGATTTTATCAGGAGGTTCAATCATGCCGGGGAGAGGTCCCAGTGAATTCCCAGTTCGCCGCAGATTGTCCCCAGGTATTCACGAAGCTTCACGACAGGAGTTTCACGCGGGACACTCAGCAGCAGCTCCAGATCAAATTGCGGACGAGGCAGGCTCTGGATCACCCCCACCCGAGTATGAACATCTTCGATGTTGACATTCAACACCCGGAACAGGTGTGAGAGCTTGTTGAGGATACCCGCCTGATCATTCCCGCTGGCGGAGAATCGATATCGGAAGCTGATCCCCTCGCCGTGCTCGGGACCGGCATCGCGAAGATCAACGGTAATTCCGCTGCTGGTGGCCAGTTGGGGCAGACCTTCGCGAATTCGGGCCGTGGCCGCCTCATCCGGCGCATCGATGAGGATCAGGAGGATGAAAGTCCCGCGGAGGCTCAGGAGCTTGCTGTCGGCGATGTTTCCCCCGCGCTCGAAGATGTATTGAGAAACTTCGTCGAGGATTCCCGGGCGGTCGGCGCCGGAGGCGATGAGGATCGATTGCTGGCTCATACCGTCTCGCAGACTCGCACCAAGTATACCCTCCCTGCGGCGATTTCGACCTCTTGCCCGCGGGCGGTCGGGTAAAGCTGCGGGGCGATTTCAGTTTCCTTGAAACATCGCCGGCCGTTTCGCCGCCGACGGATACTTCCTAAAATCGCGGGCTGTGAGAGGGCTTTCGTTCGACATTGATGCGGTGATTGAGGGCAGATCGCGGTTGACCGAGGCGCAGGCACTGGAGCTGCACGCGAACGCCAGTCTGCACGACCTCGGGGAATGGGCACATGCCGTGACCCAGCGACTGCACCCGGAAGATTACCGCACCTACGTCATCGACCGGAACATCAACTACACCAATGTCTGCACGGCTCGGTGCACGTTCTGTGCCTTTCGGCGGGATCATGAGGACTCCGACAGTTACACGCTCAGCTTCGAGTCGATCGGAGAGAAAATCCGCGAACTGATTTCGATCGGGGGCACGCAGATTCTCATGCAGGGAGGGATGAACGACCGCCTCCCGATTGAGTGGTATGAAGATCTGCTGCGGTACATCAGCTCCAGCTTCCCCACGATTCACATTCACGCCTTCAGTCCCCCGGAGTTTGTGGAGTTTGAGCGATTCTTCGGATTGGACGTGCGCCAGATCATCCGCCGCTTCAAGGCCGCCGGGCTCAAGACCATTCCCGGTGGTGGGGGAGAGATATTCTCCCCGCGGGTCCGTCGGCGGATCGGCATCGGAAAGTGCACGGGGGACGACTGGCTGCGGGTAATGCGGGTCGCCCACGAAGAGGGCATGAACACGTCCTGCACAATGATGATGGGGCATATTGAGTTCGTGCGGGAGCGGATCGAGCACATGTCGGCGCTTCGAGACATGCAGGATTACGCGCTGGCGATTGGCGGGCGCCCGGGGCGATTCGAGGACGCCACGTCCCGCGAAGCAGCCATTGCACGGATTCGCCAACGCCGGCCGGGCGTCTTCGAGAAATCGCCGCCTTCCGCTGCCGGATGCCCCCTGCCGGCCGGTTCCTACACTGCGTTTATCCACTGGCCGTTCCAGCGGGAAAACACGCCGCTGGGACGGGCCCGGGAGTGGGATCCTGACATTCACGGACCGTTCGACGACAGCACCAACGACGATATCCTGCGCGGGCGCGTAGTTCGCATGGCCGGAGCCCATGAGTATTTGCGGATTCTTGCGATCGCACGACTCTTTTTCGACAACATTCAGTCGCTGCAGAGCAGTTGGGTGACCATGGGGCCGAAGATCGGGCAATTGGCCCTGTTCTTCGGCGCCAATGACATGGGCAGCGTCATGATGGAGGAAAACGTCGTTTCCGCCGCCGGCACGACGTACCGGCTCGAGGAACGGGAAATCTGCCGCCTGATCCGTGACGCCGGCTGGATCCCGGCGCAACGGGACCAGTATTACAACGTTCTGAAACGTCACGACGGCCCGGATTCCCCCGATTTGCGCCCGAACCCCAACCCCCCGATTCGCAAGGTAACACGGATCGACGACCGCTTCATCGGCTCGGCTCCCGGGCTTGACGACATCAGTGGACCCCGCGACGGTGCGGATCGAAACGTGAAGGTCCAATTGCCGCTCTTGCAGTGAGTGAGAGGGCGTGGCTCTCCCACCCCTTTGGGAGGGGCATGGAACCGCTTGCGCCAAATTCAGACACCCCGGAGGCGTGAGCGCAAGCAGGTGCAAACTCATCTGCAACTTCCTTGCATATCGCGTATTTTCCCCGATAGGATCGCCACACCGATTCATGGCAGTTATCCTTGAGAATCTTCGCAAGTCCTACACCGCCCCGGATG
>JAVQWE010000486.1:0-2500 GCA_033579175.1 Phycisphaerales bacterium
CGGTCATCTCCAAATGCACCAACGCGCTGTTCATGAGCGTGACGCCCCGCACCGCGGGCTTCAACTCAATTGATTATTCGCAGGCGTCGACGAGCACCAACTTTCTGACCATTCTGCTGATGTTCATCGGGGGTGCGCCCGGTTCGACAGCGGGAGGAGTAAAGGTCACCACCATCGCGCTGCTGGTTCTGCTGGCCTGGTCGCGCCTGCGCGGTCGTGACGTCGTGCAGTTTCAGGGACGCAGCGTCCCGGAAGAGACGATTCAGCGGGCGGTCGGGCTGGTGGTGGTGGCGCTGGCGACGCTCTCGGTGGCCATCCTGATTCTCACGCGTACGGAACGGGGCGGGCTGGTCCGACACCAGTTCCTTGAATACATGTTCGAGGCGTTCAGCGCCTTCAACACCGCAGGATTATCGATGGGAGCCACGCCCGATCTTTCCGACGCCGGGCGGTGGCTGCTGATCCTGCTGATGTTCGTGGGACGCGTGGGTCCGCTCACGTTCGCCGCGGCGCTGGCGCGTCGTGTCAACCGGGCCGCTCGTTTCCGATATGCCTCGGAAGATGTCGTGGTTGGATAGACAGGAACGCTCTTATGAAACGGTTCGTCGTGATCGGATTGGGAAACTTCGGTTCGAGCGTGGCCGAGTCGCTGCATGCTCAGGGCCATGACGTGATCGCGCTGGATCCGAACGAAGCGGCGGTCGATCGGATCGCTCCGCATGTCACCCGCGCCGCCGTCGGAGACGGGCGCAGCCTTCAGGTTCTGGAAAAGATCGGCGCCCGCGGGGCCGACGCAGGCATCGTCAGCACTGGTGACGACATCACCGCCAGCATCCTTTCCACCATGGCGCTGCGCGATCTGGGGGTGACGAATGTCTACGTGAAAGTGATCTCTCTGGATCATGCCCGGGTGATGGAACGGGTGGGTGTTTCCGAAACGATTTTCCCCGAACGCGAATCGGCCTTGGCGCTGGGCAAGCGCATTACCGGGCGCGCGCTGCTGAACTATGTCCGGCTCGGACCCGGATTCAGCGTTCAGGAAATGGCAGTGCCGGACGCCTGGAACCGGCGCAACCTCCGGGAACTGGACCTGCGCCGGACTTACGGCGTGCTGATCATCGGCGTGCACGATGTGCTGACAGATCAGATCACGCTGCCTGATCCCTCGGCCGTTCTGAAGGAGTCGGATACGCTGCTGGTAGCCGGTCGTGACGAAGATCTGGCAAAGCTTGCCGCCCTGTGACGCTTGGTTATCGGCCGATGGCGCCGAGGTGGCGCCGATGTCCGGCGCGGGCGGGCCACGCGGCGTCTGAGGGATTTTCCGGCTGTGGCAGGTTAAGTCACCCCTTCCCTCCTCCGATGCGAGTCCTGACCGTCGGGTTGCACGGCCTTTGCGTGGGTCGCGCCGACGGCGGGATTCAATGCGCCGGCATCCACTCGGGGCGGTGGATCCGGCGTGTCGGAAGGTAAGGCGTCACATGAGCCGCATCAACACCAACGTCAGCTCGCTGATCGCACAGCGCGTTCTCGCCCGGAACAATGCATCCCTGAACAAGAGCCTGGAGCGACTGAGCACCGGTCTGAAGATCAACTCCGGTGGCGACAACCCCGCCGGCCTCATCGCCAGTGAGAACCTCCGGGCCGAGAAAGCCGGCATCATTCAGGCAATCGACAACGCCAATCGCGCCAGCAACATCGTCGGCACGGCCGAGGGCGGTCTGACCGAGATCTCGGCGCTCTTGACCGAGCTGCAGAGCCTGGTAAGCGCGACAGCCAACAGCGGCGGGCTGAGCCAGGAAGAAATCGACGCCAATCAGCTGCAGGTCGATTCCATTCTGAACACGATCAACCGGATCGCCGCCTCAACCAGCTTTCAGGGCAAGAAGCTGCTCAACGGCAATTATGACTACACCGCAAGCGGCATCACCAGCACCGAACTGCAGGATGTCCGTATCAATGCGGCTCGAGTTCCGGACGGCGCAACCGTGAATGTGGTTGTCAATGTCGTCACGTCCGCACAGACTGGCCTTCTGACCTACAGCGGCACCACCGCCGGAACCGTCACCATCGAAGTCACAGGCAATCTCGGCACACAACAGCTTTCGTTTGCCAGCGGAACTACTGCCAGCGCGATCGCGACGGCCATTGCCGGGGTCGCGGCGGCGACGGGCGTCTCGGCGGTGCTTTCCGGCACCACGGTGGCCATCACCAGCACCGGGTTCGGAAGCGACCAGTTCGTCTCGGTGCGTGCCCTGGCCGGGTCGTTCTCGGTCTCCGGTGGCACCAACGGCAAGGACTTCGGTCGCGATGCCGTCGTAACCGTCAACGGCTCGGCGGCGCAGGCGCGCGGCAAGGCCATCAGCTTCCGCAGTGGCAATCTCGACCTGGAATTCAATCTTGCCGACTCCTTCAACGTCGACAACGGCTCTTCCAGCTTCGTCGTCACCGGCGGCGGGGCGAAATTCGCCCTTGGGAGCAAGGCGACCGAGTCGGAGAAGAC
>JAVQWE010000487.1:0-2487 GCA_033579175.1 Phycisphaerales bacterium
TCAAGGCAAAGAAGCCGCGCAACAGCAAGCCGTTCATCATTATGATCACCGGCAACCAGGGCGGTCGGCACAAGATGTTCGCCGAAACTCTCGGGGTAAACGAGTATTTCAACAAGCCTGTGAAGCTCGATCGCCTGATCGCCAGCGCCGAAAAGCTGCTTTCCACCAGCGCCTGACGCCCGCGCGTCGCCAATCGCCCCGAGCTGCGCACCGCACGCCCTCCCGCCGGGATAACGCACGAATCCCGTTGCAACGATCATCGCTGTAACAGCTTCTTGCAGCCAAAAAAATCTGATTTTCTTGAGGAATCCGGGTTGACCACCCGATGCGAGCGCGGATAGTCGCGAAATTCCCGGGGCTGGGGTTGGTGAAGGACTTCTTCAGCCCCACAAGACAGCGGCGGCTCGTGTTTCCCGGCGGATGGATGCCCGCGGGGACCGATGTCACGCCAGCGGGCCTGTTGAGAGTGGTCAACTTCGGGAGTCACCTTTGATGCCTCAGAATCGCAGGGATGGGCGTGCAGGGGGTCCGGCAAACCGTTGTCTCACGTGCGCCTCGCCGGCCGTCGAGCAACTGGAACCCCGACGCCTGCTGGCCAGTGTTTCCGGGGCGATGGCCCAGTTTCAGGCCGTTACGCTGTCGTTCTCAGGTCCGAGAGCGTCGCAGCACCAGAATAACCCCAATCCGTTTCTGGATTATCGCCTTCAGGTCAACGTAACCAGCCCCAGCGGCAAGACTTACAGCATTCCCGGCTTCTTTAATGGCGACGGAAACGGCGGCGCCACCGGCAACGTCTGGCAGGCAAAATTTGCGCCGGATGAAGTGGGTACATGGCGTTACACCGCCAGCTTTCGGCAAGGACCGAGGGTCGCCATCGATCTAAGCCCCTCGGCGGGGTCTGCCGCGGCGTTCGACGGCGAAACCGGGACGTTCGTCATTCGGGGTCGTCAGGCGTCAGCCCCCGGGTTCACGGGCAAGGGAAGGCTCCAACCCTGGGGGTACTATTATCGATTTCAGGATGGAACGCCCTTTGTCAAAGTGGGGGCCAACGAGCCGGAAAACTTCCTTGGCTATGTCGGCTTCAACAACACCCCCAACGGCTGGCACAAATATCAGCCGCACATCGCCGATTGGAAGCCCGGCGACCCGGACTGGGGCGGCGGACGGGGCAGAGCCATCATCGGCGCTGTGAACTACCTGGCCTCCACGGGGATCAATGCCCTCTACTTCCTGACCCAGAACGTCGGCGGGCAGACCAAGGACGTCTGGCCGTGGGCCGGCAACATCAACCGGTTTGGCTCGCCTGCGAATGACAATCTTCATTATGACCTCGGCAAGCTGGCCCAATGGGATATCGTCTTCAACCACATGCAGCGCAAGGGCATCATGCTGCACTTCGTGTTCGCCGAGACCGAGGAAGCCACGAAGAAGGAACTGGATAACGCCACTTTAGGCACCGAACGGAAGCTGTATTACCGCGAGCTGATCGCCCGTTTCGGGTATCACAACGCGCTGCAGTGGAACATCAACGAGGAATACTGCTGGCGCTACCCGATCGCGCCGGATGAGATCCGCAAGTGGGCTCAATACATCCGTGACGTGGATCCGTTTGATCGTCCCCTCACCGTCCACAGCCAGGGTTACCAGGAACGCACTTGGGGTTACTTCGTCGGAGACAAGCGGTTCGATGCCGCCTCATTGCAATACTATAAGTACCCCCCCGGCAATGAAGTTGCCCGGCATGGCGGGGCTGTTGAATACTGGCGCAATCGCACGGCGGCGGCGGGTCGGCCGATTGTCATCGCTCTGGATGAGGCCCGCGAGACCTCCGAAACCAATCAGACAGCTCAGCGAAAGGAGCTGTTGTGGCATACCCTGCTTTCGGGAGGTCATCTGGAGTGGTCCACCACCACCTTCGCCTGGAACGACAACCTGAGGCGCTATGACAGCATCAATCGAGCGTCCGGACATGCCCTGAAGTTCATGAATTCGATCCCGTTCCACCTGATGCAACCGGCTGACACGCTGGTTGCCGGTGAGTCAGGAACCTACGGCGGTGCTCAAGTGCTGGCGAAAGCCAATGACATCTATGCCATTTATTTCCCCAATGCCACCAGCACCGGCACAATCAATCTCGCGGGAGCAACAGGATCGTTCGTTGCCCGGTGGTACAACCCTCGAACCGGTGCTTTTGAGGGGTCGAGTCGAACCTTCCTGGGCGGCGGATCGAGGGCGATCGGTGCACCGCCGGCGTCCCCGGGGGAGGATTGGGCGCTGCTGATCCGCCGCACGGCTCCGGTTCTTGCCGCGCGACCCGCCACGCCGACGTTCAGTTCGCAACCCGTCGCGGCCGCAATGAAATCGGATGTTCCGGAACCGGTCCTGAGCTGACATCACACTGCCCCAAGGCGGCCAGATGTTGAGTTGACGCAACCTGCCCGCCGCCGGCCGAGCCATCTGCCGCCTGTGACAGAGATACGCATCCCA
>JAVQWE010000488.1:0-2474 GCA_033579175.1 Phycisphaerales bacterium
GGGGCGCCGTCGCGGCAGCAGTGGGCGACTTCGTGCGGGGGGTTCGACAGTGCAGAATCGCGGATGCAGTCCCAGGCGAGGCACGGAGCCTCGGGGGTGGATTCTGCGATGCCGATTGCGCGAACGAGGCCGGTCGAACAAACGAGATTCCCAATGAACTGCGACAAAATGCCACACCCATTTGGGGGGTTCAGGCCTCGCAAGCGGCACCGCCGGCGGCACCCCGCGCGACCTTTGCCTCACGAGAGCAGAAGTTCCAGTTCCTCGCGACCCATGGAGCTGATCAGGGAGTTGTCGGCGGTGATAATCGCATCGGCGAGGTCGCGTTTGGCCTTCTGCAGTTCCAGAACCTTTTCCTCGACCGTGTTTCGGGCAATCAGTCGATAGGCGAACACCTTCCGGGTCTGGCCGATGCGGTGCGTGCGGTCGATCGCCTGCTGCTCCACCGCCGGGTTCCACCAGGGATCCAGCAGGAACACGTATTCGGCGGCGGTCAGGTTCAGCCCCAGCCCCCCGGCCTTGAGGCTGATCAGAAACAGCTTGCAATCAGGATCATTCTGGAAGCGGCGTACCCGGCGCTGGCGATCGCTGGTTTTGCCGTCGAGGTATTCGTACACAATTCCGCTGGCGTCGAGTCTGCGACGGAGGATGGACAGGAAACTGGTGAACTGGCTGAAGACCAGAATCTTATGACCTTCATCAATCACCTCTTCCAACTGCGGCAGCAGGGCATCGAGCTTGGCGCTGGATTCGCCGACGCGCTTGCGGTCGATGAGGCCGGGATGACAGGCAGCCTGCCGCAGGCGCAGCAGGGCTTCGAGAATCTGCATTCGTGACTTTCCGATCCCCAGCTCATCAACCTGTTGCAGGAGGCTGGCGCGGTAATGCTCGCGAAGTTCGTCGTAGAGCTTGCGCTGGTGGCGATCCAGCTCGCAGAACAGGGTCTGCTCCAGCTTTTCAGGCAGTTCCGGGGCCACCTGCGACTTGGTGCGACGCAGGATGAACGGCCGAAGGGCGCGGGCAAGGCATTCCTTCCCCGTCGGATCGATCCCGGCCGATGTAATCGCTTTGAAAGCGGTTGCGGTACCCAGCAGACCCGGGTTGAGGAACTCAAAAAGGCTCCATAGCTCGCCGAGATGATTCTGCACCGGCGTTCCCGAGAGCGCCAGGCGATAGTCGCTGCGAAGCACGCGCACCGCCCGCGCAGATTCGCTCTGGCTGTTTTTGATGGCCTGCGCCTCGTCCAGCACGATGTAATCGAAATGGATGTCCTTCAGGGCCAGGGCATCGCGCCGGACAGTGCCATACGTGCTCAGCACCAGGTCGTAGTCCCGAAAGCCGTTTTCAGGGATGGCGCGATCGGCACCGGAATAGTCGAGCACGCGTAACTCTGGCGTGAATTTCTGCGCCTCGCTGAGCCAGTTGAAGATCAGGGATCGTGGCACGATCACCAGCGAGGGACGCTTGATCCCCTCTTCGCGCCGCTGCTGCAGCAGGGCGAGCACCTGAATGGTTTTTCCCAGGCCCATGTCATCGGCGAGACATCCACCGAAGCCGAGGCGACGCAGAAAGTGAATCCACCCCAGCCCTTCCTGCTGGTAGTGCCGCAGCTCCCCTTGAAATCCCCGGGGCGCCTCGGCCGGAGCGATCCCCTGAAATTTCGGCAGTTCGCTTCGCAGCCGGGTGAGGGACTCGTCCCAGGAGGCGTCGGGAATCGTGCTGAGCAGGGCATCCAGCAAACCCGCCTGCTTCCGACTGAACTTCACCTGCGGTCCGTCCAACTGTCCCAGAGCTGCAACCATGCCGAACTGGCTCAGCCAATCCTCCGGAAGCACGCCGTAGCTGCCGTCGTCGAGCCGCACCAGTCTTTCCCCTGATCGCGCCGCCGTCAGAAGCTCTGGCAAGGACGCCAACTGCCCGTCGAAATCCATTTCACCGGTCATTTCCAGCCAGTCGATCCCGCTGGAAACGCGAACGTTGAACCTGCCTGCCCGGCGATAGACCTTCCCCTCGGCCTCGACGATCCAACCCTCGGAGACGAGCGTAGCCACGATCCTGCCCAGACGGTTGGAGGGCAATTTCCAGGAATCATCAGCCGCGGAAGCATCCGGACGGCGCAGGCCGAGAGCCTGGAGCAGGTCGACGCAACTGGCCTCGAATGGCTGATCTCGCCAGATCAGCCGCGAGCCGGATGCATCGTACATCGCCGGCAGGGGTGGATTGGACGGCATGCGAACGCCGGCGTACTCAAACATCAGCTCGGCTGCCAGGCGATTGCCCGAACCGGAGGGTCTGGCGATGATGAGCCGTGGGCGGGGCCGGCCGCGCACCTCCTGGAGCGCAAACTCTTGTGGCAGCTCTACTTGTGGCAGGCGGGGCAGGGTAAACAGCTCGCTGAGAAGCTGCGGGATTTGCGCCCCGGGGACAAACAGGCGCAGATCGTTGCGCAGCGCCTCGATCAGGTGCAGCGCCCC
>JAVQWE010000489.1:0-2458 GCA_033579175.1 Phycisphaerales bacterium
TACATGCTACCCTCGACCCTATCGTTGTCAAGAAAAATCTCGGGAACGGCTCTTGACCCATCCCGGCTGGAGGTCGACATCCTGTATGCCCTTTCACCCCCGGAATCTCCCTCGCTCCGCCCCGGCAACTGCCCCACTCCAGCCGATCGCGGCGGAGCGACTGGAACAAAGGCTCCTGTGGTCAGGAACCCCCCTGCCCCTAACCCTCGGACGAGAATTCACCGTCGATTCCTGGGATCACGATGTCACGGCCTCCCAGTTCGCTTGGAACGACTTTGCCGGACCGAACGGACGTCTGATCGAAACTTCCCTGACGCTCTCCCCGGAGTCGAACAGTCCCATTGGCAACAGCTTGCGGCTGACCAAAGGCCCCGGCAGTCTCGGGGGATACTTCACTTATTTCTTCGGACCCGGCAGCGCCGACGGCGTCCCGATGCCCGGGCGGTTCCTTGATACCCAGGATTTCTTCCGTGGCTTTGGTGCCTTCGCAGGCCGAACCATCGAGCAGTTGAAGTTCGATCTTCGCCACAGTCTGCCGGCCCCCCTGGTCATCAAGCTGGAGTTGAAGGACGAGGCCGGCAGAATTGTTTCTGCGACACGAACCGTGCCGCACACCGGCTCAGGATGGACCACCGTCACCCTCAATCTGCCCGCCGATTTCACCGGACCCCCCAACTTCGATTACCGTCGCATCGATCATCTTGTGTTTGTCGTTGAAGACGCATTCAACAGCCCCAACTGGACCTTCCTGCTGGACAATCTCCGCCTCGTCGATATTGACGGCACCTACCCGGATTTTGCGGCCATGACGGCCGGCGATGGAACGCTTCTGCCCCAGTACACTCCGGGGTTTCTCGATTACCTGCGACAGTTGACCAGCCTGTATTTTTTCGATTTTGCCTCGCCCCTTCCCGCAACAGGAGGAATGATCCAGGACTCCAGCCGATCCGTCGGGCTGCTGACCGTCGGCGGAGTCGGATTCCAACTCAATTCCTACATCATCTGCGCTGAGCGAGGGTATCTTCCGCGATCCGAGGCGGCCGAACGGACCGTAAAACTCCTGCGCGCGCTGCACGAGGGGCCTCAAGGGTCCGGCAGCACGGGATTCACGGGCTATCAGGGCTTCTTCTACCATTTCCTTCACATCGACGGCCGACGCGAACCCGGGTCCGAACTCAGCCCCATCGATACTGCGCTGGCCATCGCGGGAGTGCTCACGGCGGGGCAGTATTTCACGGGGCCAGAGCCGATCGAGGCGGAAATCCGAACCTTGGCCGAGCAGATCTACAGCCGCGTGAACTGGCGATTCATGCTCAACAATGCCCCGGGACCCCGGCAAAACCAGTTTTTCCTGGCGTGGAAGCCGGAAACGAATCTGGCGGATTATCAGCATGCCGTCCCCGGGCGAGCAGGTCGTTTCAGCGGGACGGCCTCCAATCCGCTGACCATCGACTATTACACCGATGAAGGCCTTCTGGTGGCGCTGCTGGCGATGGGGGCGCCGAATCCGGCATACCGGGTCGGACGAGAAGCCTGGGATGCGATCTTCCGCGCGCAGAATCAGGGCTCGCAGTTCATCCAGTCTTACTCCGGCTCGCTGTTCACCTACCAGTTTGCCAGTGTCTGGCTGGATACGGCCGGGCTGGGCAGCGACAACCATCCCAGCCGTCCCGTGAATTTCCATCAGAACACGCGCAGTGCCATCCATGCGACCCGCAATTACGCCATCGCCAACCCCACCAACCGCGACACCTGGCTCCATGGCGCCGGCACCACCCGCTGGGGCCTGTCCGCCGCGGCCGGGCCTTTTGATGTGTATTTTGCCGATGCGGCTCCGCCGGCGGCCCTGAACATCAACCAGAACCAGCCGCTGGAGGTTGGCGTGGTCACTCCCTACGGCGTCGGAAGCTCCCTTGTGCACGAGCCACAGCTTGCCATCCCTTCGCTCTGGCAAATGGCTCGGCAGGAAGATTTGAATCAGGACGGAAAACCTGACCTGCTGCACCCGCGATTCGGCTTTGCCGACGCCTTCACCCTGGATATTGGCGATGCGACCGGGCGCGGCGGCGCCGGCGGCAACATCCGGCCCCCGATCGGATCGCCGGCAGGACCATGGGCCAATTCCAACGGTTATGCCATCGACCATGGCCCGATGCTTTCGATCCTCGACAACTACCTCTCCGGCCAGTTCATTCCCCGGCTGTTCATGTCGCATCCGGGCGTGCGGGTGGCCTTGAACCAGTTGTTCCCCGCACTCGCGCCAGCCGTGCTGGCTGGGCAGTTCCCCTTCGAGCTGGCGCCACATCGGGTGACGATCCGATTCAGTGAGAATGTCCAGGGCAGCCTGTCGCCTGCGGATCTGGTGCTCACGAACCGCACCACCGGCGCCGTCTTTACCGGCGGTGATCTGACGGTCAGTTACGACCCATCCAGCGACGTTGCGACCTTTACTTTCGCC
>JAVQWE010000490.1:0-2455 GCA_033579175.1 Phycisphaerales bacterium
TGCGGGCCATACACCGCTGCGGCGCCATTCTCGCCAAATAAGGGATTGGTCACGTCGCAGGCCACGGTGATGGGCAGGCCGGCCAGTCGTTCCCCGCGGTGAGATTTGATCAGAACGACGCGCCCCAGATCGCTCCCGCACAGAGGCTCGCTGAGGCAGGCACACTCACCGTCGGACAAGATCACCGGCAGCCCGGCCGCCTGACAACATCCGATCCCACCGTCGATGGTCGCGCTGCCACCAAGCCCAAGAAGGATCTGGCGGCATCCCTCCTCAACGGCAGCCAGCAGGAGTTGCCCGGTCCCGAAAGTCGTGGTTCGCATCGGATCGCGCTGCCCCGGTGGCAGCAGCGCCAGACCGGAGGCCGCGCTCATTTCAATCACCGCCTGTCGGACCGGTCCGTCAATGACACCAAAGACCGCATCCACCTGCATCTCAGGCACAGGTCCCACGACGCGGCGCCGGATGCGCCTCCCGCCGGTGGCGTTGATCAACGCATCGACAAATCCTTCCCCGCCGTCGGACATGGGAAAGGCTTCAACCTCCGCCTCGGGAACGGCTCGACGCACACCTTGCGCGATAGCAGAAGCGACTTGCGCGGCCGTCAGGCATCCCTTGAACTTGTCTGGAGCGACGACGATGCGCATGTCTGGGCGGGACGAGGGTTCAGAAATCTGCCTGACGGGGGGCACGCGGGAAGGGAATCACGTCACGAATGTTCCCCATGCCAGTGGCGTAAATAATGGTTCGCTCAAAGCCCAGCCCGAAGCCGGCGTGGGGAACCGTTCCGTACCGGCGCAGGTCGCGATACCACCAGTAATCGTGGGGGTTCAGCCCCAACTCCACCATCCGTTGGTCGAGCACATCCAACCGCTCCTCGCGTTGGCTCCCGCCGATGATCTCACCGATCCCCGGCGCCAGCACATCCATGGCTGCAACGGTCTTTCCGTCGTCGTTCAGGCGCATGTAAAAGGCCTTGATCTGCTTGGGATAGTTCATCACAACGACCGGTCGGCCGACGTGAACCTCGGTGAGATATCGTTCGTGCTCACTCTGCAGATCGGCACCCCACCTCACCGGAAACTCGAATTTCTGCCCCTTCGCCGCCGCCGATTCCAGGATGCGAATGGCTTCCGCGTAGTCCATCCGCTCAAAGCTCGATTCCACAAACCGGCTGAGCCGGTTGATGCAATCCTTGTCGATCCGCTCGACGAAGAACTTCATGTCGTCCTGCCGTTCCTCCAGCACGGCTCGGAAGATGTATTTGAGGAAAGCCTCCGCCAGATCGGCATCAGCCTGCAGGTCTGCGAAGGCGATTTCGGGTTCAATCATCCAGAATTCTGCGAGGTGCCGGCTGGTGTTACTGTTCTCCGCACGGAAGGTAGGCCCGAACGTGTACACTTTCGAGAGCGCCAGACAATAGGCCTCAACGTTCAACTGCCCGCTGACGGTAAGGAACGCCTGCTTGCCGAAAAAATCCTGAGAGAAATCGACCTTGCCATCGCTGGTGCGCGGCGGGTTGGCCAAGTCCAGCGTGCTCACCCGGAACATCGCCCCGGCCCCCTCGCAATCACTGGCGGTGATGATGGGGGTGTGAATCCAGAGAAATCCATTTTCATGAAAGAATCGGTGGATTGCCTGCGCCAGGCAATGTCGAACCCGCGTCACCGCGCCGAAAGTGTTGGTCCGAGGGCGAAGGTGCGCCTGCTCTCGCAGATACTCCATCGTGTGGGGC
This sequence comes from Phycisphaerales bacterium, assembly GCA_033579175.1. GTDB lineage: Bacteria > Planctomycetota > Phycisphaerae > Tepidisphaerales > Tepidisphaeraceae > JAVQWE01. The sequence continues at coordinate 1,736 of JAVQWE010000490.1, forward strand.
TTGGGCTGGATCGGATAGGTGTCAGGGTTGTCCACCATCCCCCACACCTTGACTTCCGTCGCCTGGAGCTCAAAGGATTGCCCTTTGCCCTGCGATTCTGCCAGCGTTCCTGTGATTGAGACGGCACAGCCGGCAGTGAGGTGCAAGACCTGACTGTGATAATTGGGCACACGAGCGTCGACAACACATTGGATGCTGTCGAAGCAACTGCCGTCATTGAGGGTGACGAAGCTGAATCCCCCCTTGCTGTCGCGCCGTGTCCGGACCCAACCTTGGACAGTGAGGGTCTGACCGACGCCGGGGCGTCCGGCAAGGGCATCCTTGATCGATACGATGGGCATGGATCGATTCCTCTTGGCTGCCGAGGATGGATGCAGCCGCGGGCGATTATCGCGAAACGCCCGCTGGCGTCACGGGTGGCAGAAGCATGCGATCTGGCTGCCATGGTGCCCCGGAGCGGGCGCGTTCGTCGGTCCTTGCGGCTATGATGCCGGGGATGGCTCGAACGGTCGTGATGTTCACCAACCCGATCGCCGGACGGGGCAAGGCAACCGCCGTAAGCCGTCAGTTGCAGGACGCACTGGGGCATTCCTACCACATCGAACATGTCGCGCTCCCTGCGGAGAGCGTTAATCTGGATAAGCTGGGTGCTGTGGGAAATCTAGAGGCGGCGATTTGCGTCGGTGGAGATGGTACGCTCCAAGGGGTTGGCGAGTTGCT
>JAVQWE010000491.1:0-2454 GCA_033579175.1 Phycisphaerales bacterium
TGGGAGCGCCAACGCCGCTGGCCAGCCGCATCGCCAGCCGCGTGACGCATTGGGTGGCCGGACATCGAGGATACGCCAGCACGAACGGCACGCGCCGACGAACCGCCAGCACGACATGCTCATCATCGGGAACCCATCCGGCATCCAGCACGTTGACGTTCAGAAACTGGCGGGCCACGCGCGAAATCCGCTCAAACACGCACCGTCCCTCATGCTCGCTGAGCACCTGATTGATCAGCATGCTGATGCGCTGACCCGTACCGCCGCGAGTCAACACCTTCACCACGGCATACGCATCGGTGATCGCCGTCGGTTCGGGCGTTGTGACGATCAGCACATGATCGGCCGCCCGGGTGAATGAAAGCACGTTCGGACTGATCCCTGCCCCCGTATCGATCACCAGAAAATCGGCCTGCTGCTCGATCTGCTCCAGAGAATCCAGCAGGCGCTGCCGATCCAGCTCGCTCAGATCCGCCAGTTTCGCCAGCCCGGATGCCCCGCCGATCAGGCGAAACCCGCCGGGGGCCTTGACCATCACATCATGCAGATCGCGGGTACCTGCGATGACGTGCGCCAGATTGCAGGGAAGATCGACATTACACAGCACGTCCGCGTTGGCCAGCCCCAGATCGGCATCGAGCAGGACAACATCCTTCCCGGCCGCCGCCAGGCGGATTGCCAGGTTTACGGCGATATTGCTCTTGCCGACGCCGCCCTTGCCGCTGGTGACGGCAATCACGGTCGCGCTGCGGGTGGAGCGCGCCATCGAACGAAGCTGCGAAGCCTGGTCCATCAGCATCGACGTCATAGGCCCATCCCCAGAATCAGTTGAGCGAGCCTGCGCCCGCGTCCGACTTCAATATCGTCCGGCACGTCCTGTCCGGTCGTGATGTACGAGATGGACGTGTTCAGACTCCGCACGACGTTGAGGATCACTCCCATCTGTGTCGCCTCGTCAAGCTTGGTAAAGATGACGCGGTCGAAATGCACTTCGCCGAACTTCTCCATGGCCAGCTCGACGCATGACTGGCTGGCCGTGCTGGAGAGAACCAGATGCGTCTCATCCACGGCCGCAGCGGAGAGCAGCGCCTTCAGCTCGCTCAGTTTCAGCGCGTCATTGGGGCTGCGACCGGCGGTGTCGATAAGGACAAAATCGCAATCCTGCATGGCAGCCAGGGCCCCCCGCATATCCTCCGGTGTCGCTACCACTCGCAGGGCAGAACCGAGAATCTCCGCATACTTGCGAAGCTGATCGATGGCAGCGATTCGATAGGTATCCAGTGTGATCAGGCCCACTCTCTGCCGCTCGCGCAGCTTGAGATTGGCTGCGAGCTTGGCGATGGTCGTGGTTTTTCCCACGCCGGTCGGTCCGATCAGCGCCACCACATGTGGGCCCGATGTCCGCTTGCGGTGCAACGGACCGGCCACGGGGATCAGCTTTTCCAGCTGATCGGCGATTCGCTCGCGGACGAAATCGGCCTGCGAGAGGTGTTCGGGCCGGATGCTGTCCCGGATTTTCCGGATGATGTCGCGAGCCAGCTCTTCAGCAACCGCATGTTCGATCAGGCTGCGGTAGTGTTCGAAAAGCTCTTCGGGAAATTCCGCCGCGCCGGCGACTTTATTGCGAACATCCTGGCTCAACTGCTTGAGCATCGATTTGACGGTCTCGATCTCGTTCTTCAGCGCCAGCGTTGTGATGCTGGCCACCGCCGGTGTCCCCAGAAGCTCGCGCCCGGGCGCCGTCGGCCGCGGCGCAAGCGCGGAGACAGGCCCCGGTTGCGGTGAACCCGGCCGGCGGACGGGAATGTTCACTCCCTTCCCGGCGGTGATTTCAACGATTTCGAACCGCCGCAGCCCCAGCCAGCGCCTCCGCTCGATCTTGCGTGTGTGCAGGATCACCGCGCCGGCGCCCATTTCGCTCTTCACCAGCGAGAGGCAGTCGGCCATGGTCCTTGCCTGGAATGTCTTCAGTTGCATAGTTTCCGGCGGGCGACTCCGTTCGCCCGTCCGCTCCCTCGACCTACCCGTTCAACCCCGCCATTCCCACGGCCTCGACCGCCACGTCGCTGGTCACCTCGTTGTACGCCAGCACGGCCGCCTGAGGCAGCACAGATTCCACCATCCGCCGGATTACCGAGCGGATCTGGGGACTGCACAGCACCACCGCCGCCCGGCCGGCCTGCACCAGATCGTTCAGCTTTTCGACGATGTTCTTGACGATCTGCTGCTGCGTGGCCGGCGGCAGCGTCAGTGCCCCGCCCCGTTCGCGATCCACATGACCGCTGACGAACTCCTCCAGCGCCGGGTCGAGCGTCACGCACCAGATTCTGTCCGAATCATCCACATACTGCTTGCAGATCGTCCGGGCCAGAGCGTTCCGGGCATATTCCGTGAGCACCTCGGGGTCCTTCGTCCGGGTGGCACAGTCTCCCACGGCTTCCAGGATTGTCTCCA
>JAVQWE010000492.1:0-2449 GCA_033579175.1 Phycisphaerales bacterium
ACCCGCTGAGCTGCAGGCGCGGAGAATCCCCGGCCAGTTCAGATTTCCCTCGCCGACTTCCGCCATCAACTGCACTCGATCATTCGTGACTGCCATGTCCTTCAGATGCACGCAAGGGATTCGTCCGGCGACTCTTTCGATCCATTGAATCGGGTCACCACCGCCGGCTTGAATCCAGTACGTATCGATTTCCATCCATACCTGAGGCGAAAGTTCTTCCAGCAGGATTTGCATGGCGGTCTTGCCCTCAAATCTGGCCAGTTCGTGGTTGTGGTTGTGATAGCCGAGTCGTAACCCCCCCTCGGCCAGCCGGGCGGCGTGAGCATTGTAATCCCGGGCAAATTGTCGCCACTCTTCGGACGATCGGCCTTTGAAATAGCCGATTGCCGTGTACTGGCAGTTCCAGAGCTTGTGCTCGTCGATGATCTTCTGGGGTTCCTCACGGAGTCGCTCCAGCGCGATGTGGGTTGCACAGCAGATCAGCCCCTCGTCACGAAGGATGCGAGCCAGTTCGCCGGCATCGATCGGACCTAGCGCCGACAACTGCACGGCTTCGTAACCGATCTTGCGCACGCGCGCTAAAGTCCTGGCAATATCGGACGGGGTCTTGAGGAAATCCCGAAGCGTGTAGAGCTGACAGGCGATCTGCGTCATAGGGCAGGCAGGATACCGCGGCACGGGCTGAATTGCATTTCCACCCCCCAGCACGCTCGACCACAAAGGCGTCAGAGAGCTCTTTTGGCGATGGCTTGATTGAGAGACGGAACCCCTATCCTCAGTCACAACGGCGGCGGCATTTCATTTGGGAGGGCAAAACACCGGCAGAACGATCGTGGCCGATCGGACGCAGGCTCAACCCCGGCAGAAACCCGGCGGGCAACCCAGTTGGTGGAGGTGGTGGATGCGGTGGAGGCGCGGGAACCCTCCTGGGGCCCGATCGCGCCAACACCCAGGCAGGCAGGGATCCCACCGATTGCGCTGATGGTCAGACAGCGCCTGCGGCGCACCAACTTCGTAGCACAGCGGAAACCCGGCACCGACGCTCAGGACAGGCGTGATTCGACATATCGAGTGTGCGTCGAGACGTAGCGGTCACGGATCATGGTCTTCCTCTGCGCCTCGGACATGAATCGACTGCTGAAGCCAGGAACAACCGGGTCGATGGCCAGTCTGGCGGTTTCCACCAGGTGGGTGACCAGATCAAGCGGGTGCTCATCACCCACGGCGAATCGGATCATCGTCGGGCTGATTCCCGCTTCGCGCAGCGCCTCGGGCGAAAGTTCGCTGTGGGTCGTCAGCGCGGGGCAGGCGACGATCGTGTTCGATTGTCCGAGGCTGATCATATGACCAAACGTCGGAGCCAGATTGTCAAAAAACCGCTGGAACGCTTCACGCGGAATGTCACCGAAATCGGCCGTGAAAAGCGGCGCAGGCAGACCCAGGAACAACTGTTCCTGCATGAGCCGGTGGTTCGGGTCGCCCGGCAATGCATTACACCGAACCCTGATCTGCGGGTGACTGGCGAGGAATTCGGCGAGGATCTGCGTGTTGATGCACTTGGTGAGCATCCTTCCTTCCAGGGTCTTGGCGCCCTGAAGCACCTCGAACGCCGCGTCGGCCGAGAGGACTCCACCCTTCACGTAATACACGTTCCAGAAGAGGGTTTGATCCCAGTTCCGGCCGTTCATCGTCTGCCCCTTCGGGATGAACATGTCCTCGTTCCGACCGATCACCACGCCGGCCAGCACACTGCCAGTGCCACTGATATCCTTGGTGTAACTGTGCATGACAAAATCGGGTCGAGCGGAAGGATCAGGGTGTTGCAGCGGCCGCTGGAGAAATGGTGTTCCCACCGTGGCGTCCATGATCACGCGAATTCCCGACTGATGGGCGCTTCGACAGATGCCCGGTACATCCAGCACATATCCATGGGGGTTGCACGGCGATTCAATGTAGGCATAGATTTCCCGGCCGCGGGCCAGCCGGTCCCGGTACTTTTCCCGGGCCTTTTTCACGGCGGTGTCAAAGGAAGCCGCGTCAAAGCCGTCAAAAGACTCTACGGCGACATCGAGATTCCCGGGTTTGGCGAACCAGTCGTGAATCAACTGATGCGCTCCCCCGTAAATGTTGCGCGCGTGGATCAGGATATCCTCGCGGCCGAGGAGGTGGCTCAGCACACAATCAATCGCCGCCATGCCGCTGGAGAAGTTCCAGGCCATGTAATCACCGGCGTAGGGGCCGCATTCCAGATCGACGATGTAATTGGCGAGGCTTACGCTCGTCGGATTCAGGAAGCGTGAATAAACCTCCAGGAGCATCTCCTGGCCCTTGAAAGCATCCTCGATCCACTCGGCACAGGCGTATATGTAGGTCGCGGTGCGGGTGATGACGGGAGTGGCCGAAAAGATCGCTGTGACGTTGTCCAGGGGCGAATACGGTCCTTTGGCGG